>CAYPHE010000041.1:1964-12920 GCA_964410075.1 uncultured Polaribacter sp. | reverse complement strand
CTGGGAAAGCTTTTCGTAATGAAATTGTAGCAAGACAATTTATTTTTAGAATGCGTGAGTTTGAACAAATGGAAATGCAATTTTTTGTAAAACCAGGAACTCAAAAAGAATGGTACGAAAACTGGAAAGAAACTCGTTTAAAATGGCATTTAAGTTTAGGAATGGGAGAAGAAAATTATCGTTTTCATGACCATGATAAATTAGCGCATTATGCAGATGCAGCGGCAGATATAGAGTTTCAATTTCCTTTTGGGTTTAAAGAATTAGAGGGGATTCATTCCAGAACCGATTTCGATTTAAAAGCTCATGAAGAATATTCTGGTAAAAAATTACAATATTTTGACCACGAAGAAAACAAAAGTTATGTGCCTTATGTAGTAGAAACATCTATTGGTTTAGATAGAATGTTTTTAGCAGTATTTTCTAATTCTTTGGTAGAAGAAGCTTTAGAAAACGGAACATCTAGAACTGTTTTAAAATTACCAGCAGTTTTAGCTCCGTTTAAAGCAGCAGTATTACCATTGGTTAAAAAAGATGGGTTACCAGAAATTGCTAAACAAATTGTTGCCGATTTAAAATGGGATTTCAATATTTTTTATGATGAAAAAGATGCAGTTGGTAAACGTTACAGAAGGCAAGATGCTGCTGGAACACCATTTTGTATTACTGTAGATCATGATACGTTAGAAGATAATACAGTTACCATTCGTCATAGAGATTCTATGGAGCAAAAACGAGTTGCTATTAAAGATTTAAAAGAAATTATAAATAAAGAGGTAGCTATTAAAAATTGGTTACAAAAAATGTAAATTCTATTTAGATATTATTTACAGTTCCTAATTTGATTCAAGGAAAAATTTAATTCGCTTTATTAGAAAAGCTGTATTTATTTGTAGCTTACTTTAACAATAAAAACCCTTCAGACTTTTTAAGATCTGAAGGGTTTTTAAATTTTGCAAACCAAAGTATTATTTAAGGTACTAATATTTTAAATAGAACGATTAGTGTTATTTTAAAACTGACTAAACAATTTTAAGTGAAATAATTTATTCCCAATAAAAAAAGATTTTATACTTTGTGGAAAATATTCTAAATATTTTAAGAAATCACATTTGTTTTACTTGTAAAATTGTCAGAATAGCAAAAAAATAATTTCAAGATCTAATCATTTTTATAGTAATGACTAAAAAGCTCCTCCTTTTTTTTACAGCTCTTTATCTACATTCTTTACTAAGTTTAGCACAACAAAAAGAAATACAATTTAAACATATTTCAACTTCCGATGGGTTGTCTCAAAGTTCTGCAATTGCAATATGCCAAGATAACTTGGGGCAAATGTGGATTGGTACCAGAGATGGTTTAAATAAATATGATGGAAATTCATTTACAGTCTATAGAAACAACACGTTAGCAAATTCTATTAGTAATAATGATGTCTTATCTATTATTCAAGATAGAGATGGAGATATTTGGATAGGCACCTATAATGGACTAAACAGATATAGTCCACAAAAAAATGTATTTACTACTTTTTTTAAAAATAATGGAAAAAATTCGCTTTGTAACAATACAATCTTAGCCATTAAAGAATTGTCTAATGGCGAAATATGGATAGGTACTTCTAACGGGCTTTCAGTTTATAATAAAAGTAAGAATTGTTTTACCAATTTTTTTCATCAAGATAAAAATCCAAATAGTATAGCAAACAATCGTGTGAATACTATTTTAGAGACTTCAAAAAAAGAAGTTTTTGTTGGAACAACTAAAGGTTTAAGTAAGGTTGTTTCCAGAGAAAATAACAAGATTTTATTTAAAACCGTACACTCTAAAATATTAAATGTACAAGATGTTATTGAAGAAGAAAATCACCTTCTTTTGGCAACAAAACAGCATGGAGTTTTAGTTTATAATGCATCTTTAAATACAATAAAAGAACATCAAGTTAATGCCAAAATTTATAAAAATGTTAGAAGATTACTTTATGACAATCAAAGAAATCTTTGGGTAGGAACTTATAATGGACTTTTTATTATAACACCAAAAAACAAACTGATTACACTTAAAAATAATGTAAACGATACCAAAAGTTTAAGTAAAAATAGTGTAAAATCACTCTTTAAAGATAAAAAAGGAAGTATTTGGGTAGGTACTTATTATGGAGGTATTAATTTCTGGGATCAATCCAATAGTAATTTTATAAACTATACAACAAGTACTTTTAAAAAAAGGCTGAGCTATAGTGTTGTAAGTTCTATAGAAAAATATAAAAACAAATACTTGTTTTTTGGTACAGAAGGTAATGGTGTAGATATTTTTAATATACAAAAGAATACAGTTTTAGGTTTGTATAAAAATATTAAGCTACAAAATAAAAATGTAAAATCTTTACTTGTTGATAATGATTTGTTGTGGATTGGTAGTTTTAGTTC
Source organism: uncultured Polaribacter sp. (assembly GCA_964410075.1). Lineage (GTDB taxonomy): Bacteria > Bacteroidota > Bacteroidia > Flavobacteriales > Flavobacteriaceae > Polaribacter. The sequence goes on along the minus strand of CAYPHE010000041.1, from coordinate 10,491 downwards.
AGGAATCCGTCTATACGATATAAAAGAAGAAAAAGAAATAAGAAGCCCTTTTAACAGCAGTTTAAAATCCTATTTAGACGATATAGGTGTGTATTCTATAAAAAAAGAAAAGAATACGTATTGGTTGGGTACTTTTGGTAAAGGATTGATTCATTATAATAGAGAAACCAATGCCTTTAAAACGTATGTTCATGATGCTAACAATTCAAATAGTTTATCTAATGACCTAATTAGGACGATAAAAATAGATAGCAAAAATAATATTTGGGTTGGTACACAAGAAGGATTGAATAAAATAACCCCTTCAAATACTATTGTTCGATTCTTTTACAATTCAGAAATACAATCTGGAGATGACATTACTTCGGTTTTTGAAGACTCTAAACAAACAATTTGGGTTGGAACAAAAGCAAAAGGCTTGTATAAGTTAAAAGGAGATGCTTTTCAAAAAGTAGAGCTAGCTACCAAAAATACTTCAATATCTTCTATTCATAGTATTTTAGAAGACGATGATTCAACTATTTGGGTTAGTACCAATCAAGGAATAATTAGTTACCACATCATTAAAAATGAAATAGGCATCTACAACCAAAAAGAAGGTATTATTAGTAACGAATTTAATGATAATGCTAGTTTAAAGTTTGGTAAATCTACGATGTATTTTGGTGGGCCAGACGGTATTACATCCTTTAATACAAGTGCTATCAAAAATAATAGTTATTCACCACAAGTTATTTTAACAGATTTTAAAATAAAAAATAAGTCAATTAAAATAGACAGTTCTTCCACTGTCTTAAAAAATACAATTCAGTATACAGACCAGTTATCACTTACACACGATCAAGGAAACTTCAGCATATCATTTGCTATTCCTAATTTTATCAATTCTAAAAACAATACTTATAAATATAGGTTAAGAGGTTTAGAAGAAGATTGGGTTTTTACTTCAGGAAATTCTGCCACGTACACCATTCAAAATCCGGGTAAATATATTTTTGAAATAAAAGGAGCTAATAATAATGAAGTTTGGAACACCAATGCAACAAAATTAGAAATTAATGTAAGTCCTGCTCCATGGAGAAGCTGGTGGGCTTTTTTATTGTATGGTTTGGCAATTGCAGTGGCTCTTTACTTTTTAATTGATGTACAAAAAAGTAAAACCAAGTTAAAATTAGAACTTGGTTTAGAGCAATTAGAAAACGAAAAAATAGAGGAAACGAACAAAGCAAAACTTCAGTTTTTTACAAACATATCTCATGAATTTAGAACACCTTTAACTTTAATATTAGGGCCATTAAAACAAGTTTTAGGAGATTTTAAAGGAGCTAGTGCCATTTATAAGAAATTGTTAGTTGTAGAAAATAATGCAAATCACTTGTTACTTTTAATTAACAGATTAATGGATTTTCGAAAATTTGAAAATGATTTGTTTAAAGTAGAAGCCGCAGAAGGAAACATTGTAAAGTTTTTAAGAGAAATATATTTATCGTTTAGTGAACATGCCAAATCTGGTGACTTTGAGTATACATTTAGTACTAGTGAAGAGGTAATTTTGGTATATTATGATAGATATAAATTAGAACGCGTTTTCTATAATCTAATCTCTAATGCTTTTAGATATACCCCAAAAGGAGGTAAAATTCATTTTACTGTTAAAAGAATCGATAACCTTATTTCAATTGCTGTAGAAGATTCTGGTGTTGGTATTTCAAAAGAAAATAAAGATAAAATCTTTGATCGTTTTTTTGAAGTTGCTATTAATAATGAACCAGGAAACACCTATACTAAAGGAACGGGAATAGGGCTTTCTATTGCAAAAAATATTGTAAAACTTCATAAAGGAAGTATTAATGTGAAAGATAATACAAACGGAAAAGGTACAATATTTACAGTGCAATTGCCATTAGGTAAAAATCATTTTTTAGAAGAAGAAATTATTAAAGATTTTAAATTTAGTGATGATGTTTCTCAATATGTAGATCAATTGAAAGAGCCTATTTTAATTTTAGAAGATAAGCTTTCGGACGCAATTGTTAATCCAGCGCAAGAAACTATTTTAATAGTAGAAGACAATAAACCTTTGCGAAAGTTTATGAAACAATTACTGGTAGACGATTATAATGTAATTGAAGCAGAAAACGGAGAAATTGCTTTAAAGAAAGCAATTAAACATTCTCCTAATCTTATTGTAAGTGATGTTATTATGCCAGTAATGGTAGGAACAGAGTTATGTGCGGCAATAAAAAAGAATATTAAAACCAGTCATATACCTATTATATTATTAACCTCAAGAACTTCGTTGATTTATAGATTAGATGGTTTAGAAAACGGAGCAGATGATTATATAAGTAAGCCTTTTGATGTTAAAGAATTTAAGCTAAGAATTCGTAATATTTTAGAGACTCAACAAAAACTTAGAGAAAAGTTTACAGGAGATTTAAAACCCAATTCAAGTGATGTGGTATCTTCAATGGATGAAAAATTATTTAAAAAAGCATTAGGAGTTGTACATACAAATATTGCAAACGAAGATTTTGATATTCCATTCTTTTGTTCAGAGTTGGGGGTAAGTAGAACAATGCTTTTTGTGAAAATAAAAGCTTGGACAAATTTTACTCCTAACGAATTCATTTTACATTTAAGAATGAAACGTGCTGCAGAACTTTTAGAAAAAGGACAATTAAATATTTCTCAAATTAGTTACAAAGTAGGATACAAAAATCCAAAATACTTTAGTAAATCTTTCCAAAAAAAGTATGGGGAATCACCATCTCAGTATCAAAAAAAGTTTTCCGAATACTAAATTAGAAATAAAAATAGATACTTTAAGCTAGTGTTTTTAAGGGTTTGTATGATTTTACCCCTTTTTTAGGACTTTTGTTTTTGTGCTTTCTTTTAGTTTTATAACATGAAACGACCCACAAAAGAAACGCTAACCGAAATGTTGCTTATTGCAATTATTATCATTTCTTTTTTGACAATTATTTATTTCTATTAATCAATTAACTAACCCAATACTATGAACAATCAAATTTTTTTACGAATTACTAAAAGCTTAAAAAAATTAATTTTTTAAGAAAAATTGTAACTATAAGAAAAAATCATATATTTGGTAAACCAAACTGGTAAACCAAATTGGAGAACCAGATCAAAATCAAAAAATAATTCAAATTAACTAAAATTATGAAATTAAAATCAACTTTAAGTTTATTTACTTTTTTGTTGTTTAGTGCAGCGATACTCGCGCAAACTAAAATAACAGGTAAGGTAACAGACAAAGAAACAGGAGATCCTTTACCTCAGGTAACCATTCAGGAAAAAGGAACCTCTAATGGAACAACAACAGATTTTGATGGTAATTATACAATTACCGTAAAGAATGCTTCGAGTATTATCATCTTTAATTATCTTGGTTATAAACGTCAAGAAGTTACTGTTGGTACTAAAGGTAACATAGATATTTCACTTGCCGAAGATTCTAGTACGTTAGATGAAGTTGTTGTAATTGGTTACGGATCTCGAAAAAAGAGTGATGTTACTGGGGCGGTTGCTTCTGTAAAAACAGAAGAATTGAATGCCTTTCCTGTATTAGATGCAGCGCAAAGTTTACAAGGTCGTGCTGCTGGTGTTACTGTTCAATCTAATAATGGGGGTGAGCCAGGAGCTCCTATTAATATTCAAATTAGAGGTAATACATCTATAAATGCAAGTAGCGCTCCGTTAATAGTAGTAGATGGTTTTGTTGGAGCTACTTTTCCTCAACCAAATGATATAGCATCTATGGAAATTTTAAAAGATGCATCTGCAACAGCTATATATGGTTCACGAGGTTCAAACGGAGTTGTTTTAGTAACTACTAAAAAAGGTAGAAAAGGTAAAATTACTTTAGAACTAAATTCTAATTATTCAGTTCAAAATACTACTAACGAGCTAGATTTATTAGATGCAAATCAATTTGCATCTTATCAACAAAGTATAAATTCTGGTTATGTTCAGGGGGCTGCTAATACAGATTGGCAAGATTTGTTGTATAGAACAGGTAGTACTCAAAATCATCAATTTTCATTTTCTGGAGGTACAGATAAAGTAAACTTTTATACTTCTGCAAATTATTTTAAACAAGATGGGGTATTAATCAATTCTGAATTTGAAAGAATTACTTTTTTATCTAATATAGATGCTCAAGTTACAGATAAATTAAAATTAGGTGTTAACTTGTTTGGTAGTAGAGGAAACAAAGATGGAGTACCAACACAATCAACTGGAGAAACAGCTAATGGTGGTGGAGATGATGTAGTTTCATTAACATTTAGGTTTGCTCCAGATCAACCTGTACAAGATGCTAACGGAATAAATACAATTAACTCTGTTGGAGATAATGTAGATAACCCTTTTGCAGTAGCTACAGAAGGTGTAAATGAAACGAAAACAGATAATTTTAGAGCTAATTTATATGCAAATTATGATATTTTAGAAAACTTATCTTTTAAAACAACTTTTGGATATAGTACAGAAAACGGTACAGAAGGTATCTTTAGACCTTCAACTTTAGTAATTACAGCAGGAGACGGTACAGGTGGAAGAGCAACTATAGAAAATTTTAGAAGAACAACTATTTTAAGTGAAAATTACTTAACCTATACGAAAGAAATAGGTAAAGGTAAGCTAACTGCATTAGCAGGTTATTCTTATCAAAAAACTGAAACAGAAAGGTTTTCTGCAGGTGCACAAGGCTTTACATCAGATTCATTTTCTTTCTTCAACTTACAATCAGGTTCAGTTCAATTAATTCCAACTTCATCTTTTTCTAGATCAGAAATTCAGTCTCAATTCGGAAGACTAAATTATGATTATGATGATAAATACTTACTAACAGCAACAGTTAGACGTGATGGAGCATCTAATTTTGCTGAAAATGAAAAATATGCAATTTTCCCTTCTGCTGCTTTTGGATGGAAAGTTTCAAATGAAGATTTTCTTAAAGATAGTGGGAGTATTTCAAACTTAAAACTAAGAGCTAGTTACGGTGTAACAGGTAATCAAGCTATTGCAGCTTACCAGTCTTTAGCTCGTTTTGGTTCAGTTTTTACACCAATAAATGGTTCAACTGTAATTAATGTTTCTCCAGGTCAAGTTGCAAACCCAGATTTAAAATGGGAATCTTCTTTTCAAACTAATATAGGTTTAGATTTAGGTTTATTAGATAATAAGGTGTCTTTATCTTTAGATTATTATAATATCGACACTAAAGATTTGATTATACAAGATTCTAGTCAACCTCAATTTTTAGGTTTTCTTACACCTGCTAGTCTAAGAAATGTTGGTGAAGTAAATAACAGAGGTTTCGAAATTAATTTAAATACAAGAAATATTAATAAAGAAAACTTTACTTGGACAACAGACTTTAACTGGTCTACAAATAAAAATAAGTTTGTAACACTTTTAAATGGTGAAGATATTTTTCAAGACGCTTCTCCTGGATATTTTAATATACCAAGAACACATGTTTTACGAGAAGGTGAGTCTGTTGGTGTATTCTGGGGATTCGAATATCAAGGTGTTTACCAAGGAGGTGCTTTACCAGAAGGAACTGCAATTTTGCCAGGAGCTGAAGCAGGAGATCAATTATTTACTGATGTAGATGGTAGTGGAGATATTACTACTGATGATCAAAAAGTAATTGGAGATCCTAATGCAGATTTCAACTATGGTATTACAAATAATTTTACATACAAAAATTTCGATTTAAATATCTTTTTTCAAGGTTCTCAAGGTGGAGATATTATGAATTTAACTGCTGTACAATTATTTAATGGAGATTCTAATGCAACAACAGATATATTAAACTCTTGGACACCATCAAATACAAATACAGATATTCCTAGAGCAAGATTAAGAGGTAAAGAAATCTCATCTCGCTTTGTAGAGGATGGAAGCTATTTAAGATTAAAAAATATTGCATTAGGGTACACTTTACCAAGCGACATCGCAGAAAAAATGGGAATGCAAAATGTAAGATTCTCAATTAGTGGTCAAAACCTATTTACAATAACAAACTACTCTGGATTAGACCCAGAGGTAAGTTTTGGAGTAGTAGGTCAAGATAATTCTGCAAGTAACACAACCAATGGATTTGACTTTGGTAACTATCCTGCAATAAGATCAGTCAACTTTAGTTTAAATTTAAAATTCTAATAAAATAAATTCTAAATATATGAAAACAACATACAAAATTTTATTCTTATTCATAGGCTTAACTATGATTGGATGTTCGGATTTAGAAGAAGAGCCAGTAGGTTTATTGTCTCCAGACGGTTTCTTTAATACTCCTAAAGATATTCAAACTGCAGCTAATGCAGCATTTGGTCACATGACTCATGAAGATTTTTGGGGTAGAAAAATGTCTCTAACACTAATGTTAAGAGGAGATATGGTTGCTATTGGAGACCCTACAACGTCAACACGAAGAATTGAGCACGATATTTTTAATGTGCCACAAGATAACGGTATGATAGACGGTTATTGGTTAAGAGTTTATCAAATGATAGCTGCTGCTAACCAGGCTATTGCTGGTGCAGAGTTAGTAGATGCATCAGATAATATTAAAAACCCAATTGTAGCTCAGGCTTATTTTGCTAGAGCTTTTGCATACTTTCATTTGGTAAGACAGTTTGGAGATATTCCTTACATTTCAGAACCTGTTACAAATGTAGATCTATCAAGTTCTATTAGTAAAACTGCAGCAACAGATGTATATGCTAATATTATTTCAGATTTAGAATTTGCAAAACAGTGGTTACCTAATACTCAAGCCGCAAGGTCAATTCCAGCTAAATCTGCAGCACATTCTTACTTGGCATTAGTTCATTTAACCATAGGAGATTATCAAAAAGCGTATGACGAAGCTAAAGGAGTTATAGATAATGAAGGTAATTATGAACTAGATCTTCAAGCTGATTTTCAAGATTTATTTGATGCTACTAAAATAGATGGGTCTAAAGAACCAATATTTGTTTTAGATTTTATAGGAGCTAGTAATGGAGATGATGGTAGAGACTACCAGGCAGCATTAACAGGTCTTAGAGATGATCAACAATATGGTCTTGGAGGCGGATGGTCTGTAGGAGTTCCTTCTTTAGAAGTATATAATAGATGGGATGGACGTGATTATAGAAAAGCGGTAAGTTTAGATACAATTGGAGTTTTTAGAATTACAGATCCTGTTACAGAGGTGGTTACAGAAGAAGTAAGAGATTTTACAGTTTTTAAAGAAAGCGGAAGAGGTAGAGGAGTTAACCGCCCACATATAGCAAAATATACAAGATCAATAGGTAATTTTGCTACAGGTAATGGTAGAGGGTCAGAAACCAACTACATGATGATGCGTTATGCAGAAGTATTATTAATTGCTGCAGAAGCTCTAAACGAAGTTCAACCAGGATCTGCAGAAGCAGAAGGATATGTAAACAGGGTAAGAGCAAGAGCTAGAAACAGTAATGGAGTTACTTCTGGTTTGTTTCCAGAAGATGTTTCTGGGTTATCTCAAGACGCTTTTAGAACTATGGTTTTAGAAGAACGCAAATGGGAATTAGCTTTTGAATTTAAAAGATGGTACGATATTGCTAGAAGAAGACTAGGTAATCAAGTATTTAGTGCTTCTGGTTTAGAAGGTGCAAAACCAGATTTTGATCCAAATCAAGATTATTTATTCCCTTTACCAGCAAATGAATTGGCTAGAAATCCAAATTTATTACCTCAGAATCCTAATTACTAAATGCATTATTATAAAAAAATATTTTTGTTTGTTTTAATTATTGGGTTTACAACTTTAGTTACAAGTTGTAAACCCAATTTAAAAAAAGTTGGTGAAAAAGACATTTCAATAGATTCTTTATTGAATCTCAGGTATGAGCAATTGTTACAATATCCTATAGATTCTTTAGCTTTTCCTAGAAGTTATACCATAAAAGAGGGAAAAATAAAAAAAGTACCTTCTAAAGATTGGACAAGTGGATTTTTTCCCGGAAATCTATGGCAAATTTTTGAACTAACTCAAGACAACAGGTATAAAGAAGTTGCAGAAAAATGGACTGCTTTTGTAGAAAAAGAAAAGTTTAATGGCAATACCCACGATATGGGTTTTAAAGTATTTTGCAGTTTTGGTAATGGTTTAACCAATTATGATAATAAACATTATAAAGATGTTATTGTAAAAAGTGCACAAACCCTAATTACTAGGTTTGATAAAAAAGTAGGTAGTATTCGCTCTTGGGATTTTAATGCAGATATTTGGCAGTTTCCTGTTATTATAGATAACATGATGAATCTAGAATTGTTGTTTGAAGCCACTAAAATATCGGGAGATAGTATTTTTCATAAAATAGCTGTTACCCACGCTAATACTACTTTAAAAAATCATTTTAGAGAAGATGCAAGTACATGGCATGTGTTAGATTATGATACAATATCGGGTCAAGTTAGGGCTCGTGTTACGCATCAAGGAATTCATGATAATTCTTCTTGGGCT
>CAYPHE010000041.1:0-1864 GCA_964410075.1 uncultured Polaribacter sp. | reverse complement strand
TTAAACCATAGTTCTGGAGATTGGTCTAAAAGAGCAGAAATGGATGAGCCTATTGTTTATGGAGATTACTATTTTTTAGAAGCTTTAACAAGATTAAAGAACCTAAAATAACTGATACTAATAGGGTATCTAAAACTGTATTTCTAATTAATTTCGCTGAAAATCTTATCAATGTCATTTAATACCTCAATATTTAAATTAGTCATTTCTTTTTTTACGTTTTGTTTTTTGTATTCATGCAATCATTCTACTAAACAAAATGTATTGCGTACAAAGGTTAACATCAATAAAAACTGGCAATACATAGAAAATGACACCAAAAATTTTTCTAAAATCTCTCAAACCCAAAATTGGGAACCTATAAATCTACCACATTCTTGGAATAGCTTAGATGCTACAGATTTAGAACCAGGTTACAGAAGAAATGCAAGTTGGTATAAAAAAACAATAAGCATTTCTAAAAAAGAGAATAGAATTTACGAACTGTATTTTGAAGGTGTAAATATTACCTCAGAGGTTTATGTGAACGATAAAAAAGTAGGTGGTCATATAGGCGGCTATATTGGCTTTACTGTAGATATTTCTTCGGCTATTAAAAACGGAGTAAATGAAATTTATGTAAGAGCAGATAATAGTTTTAATCCAGAAATAATACCTTCTCAAAAAAGTGATTTCTTCATTTTTGGAGGAATTACAAGAGATGTTTGGCTTCAAGAAAAGCCAAAATCATTTTTAAAAAACTTACAGTACGTAACCCCCAAAGTTTCTCGAGAATCTGCTTCCTTAGAAGGATCTGTAGTTGTTGTAAATGCTGATGAAGCTTCAAAAGTAAAAGCAACAATTACAGAAGATTCGGGGAAAATTATAGTAGAAAATAGTTTTGATGTTGTTAATGGAAAAGTAAAAATTAACTTCCCTAAAATTAATAATCCTAAACTATGGTCTACAGATACTCCTAATCTTTATACTATTAAAGTGGCTTTAATTAATAATGAAAATATTGTAGATGAAGTTAATGATAGAGTAGGCTTTAGGTGGTTTGAATTTAAAGAACATGGTGCCTTTTTTTTAAACGGCAAAAGAGTATTGCTAAGAGGTACGCATAGGCACGAAGAACATGCTGGTGTTGGAGCAGCAATGAGCAACGCACAGCATAGAACAGATATGGAGTTGATAAAAGAAATGGGGGCAAATTTTGTGCGTTTAGCACATTATCCTCAAGATCCAGAAATTTACAAAGCCTGTGATGAATTAGGTCTTTTAGTATGGGATGAATTGCCTTGGTGTAGAGGTGGGGTAGGCAATAACAATTGGAAAAAGAATACCAAGACCATGCTAACCGAAATCATCAACCAAAATTACAACCACCCAAGTATTATTATTTGGTCTTTAGGTAACGAAATGTACTGGTTGCCCGATTTTGAAGACGGAGGCAGTACAAAAAAAATGACCGAATTTTTATCAGAATTAAACGATTTAGCGCATAAATTAGATCCAACAAGAAAAACAGCCATTAGAAAATACTATGAAGGAGCAGATATTGTAGATGTTTTTTCTCCTTCAATTTGGTCTGGATGGTATTCTGGAAGCTACAAAAGTTATCAAAAAGCAATAAATAAATACAAAAAAGAGTACAAAGCTTTTTTACATACAGAATACGGAGGGTCAAGTCACCTTGGGCGCCATACAGAAAACCCAATTACAGGAGAAGGTAAAATTCAATCAGACGGTTGGGAAGAAGCTATCGTGCAAACAGATGTAGCTAACATTGCTCAAATTGGAGATTGGTCAGAAAACTATATTGTAGATTTGTTTGATTGGCATTTAAGAATTTCTGAAAATGATTCAACTTTTATTGGAAATG
>CAYPHE010000040.1:0-13886 GCA_964410075.1 uncultured Polaribacter sp. | reverse complement strand
AAAAGCCAGAATAACGAAAAAATTTCACTTTGAGAAAAGTGTAATAGAGTAAAAATGACATCTTAAATAAAAAACGCCACATTAATTGTGGCGTTTTTTTATGATACATTAAAGTATAATTTTTTACACTACTCTACAACAAGTAAGTAATAATTTTTTTTACCACGTTGTAAAAGCACATATTTATCAGCAATTAAATCGGTTTTAGAAATTGTAAAATCTTCTTTTACTTTTTCTTTATTAACAGAAATGGCATTTTCTTTTAGGGCTCTTCTAGCCTCACCATTTGATTTTAAAAAGTTGGTTTTTGCGGCTAAGGCACCAATCATGTCTAATCCGTTTTCAATATCAGAAGTAGCTACGGATGCTTGCGGAACACCATCAAACACATCTAAAAAGGTTTGTTCGTCTAGTGTTTTTAAATCAGCAGCAGTAGATTTTCCAAATAAAATAGCCGCTGCTTTTATCGCATTGTCATAAGCTTCTTTTCCGTGGACTAATAAAGTAACTTCTTCTCCAATTTTCTTTTGTAATAAACGCAAATGAGGCGCTTCTTTATGTGCTGTAATTAAAGCATCAATTGTTTCTTTATCTAAAAACGTAAATATTTTAATATACTTTTCAGCATCTTCATCAGAAGCATTTAACCAGTATTGGTAAAATTTATAAGGAGACGTTCTTTTAGCATCTAACCAAACATTTCCACCTTCAGATTTCCCGAATTTAGAACCATCTGACTTTGTAATTAACGGACATGTAATGGCATATCCTTTTCCATTACCAATTCTACGAATTAGTTCTGTTCCTGTGGTTATGTTTCCCCACTGATCAGAACCACCCATTTGTAAAGTTGCGTTGTTGTTTTGGTACAAATGTAAAAAGTCGTAACCCTGTACCAATTGATACGTAAATTCTGTAAAAGACATTCCTTCTTTAGATTCTGATCCTATTCTGTTTTTTACAGAATCTTTTGCCATCATGTAATTTACGGTAATATGTTTACCTACATCACGAATAAATTCTAAGAAAGAAAAGTCTTTCATCCAGTCGTAATTATTTACCAAAACAGCTGCATTGTCTGCATTAGAAGTAAAATCTAAAAAATGACTCAATTGCGCTTTAATAGCTTCTTGATTAAAACGTAGTGTTTTTTCATCTAAAAGATTTCTTTCAGCAGATTTTCCCGAAGGGTCTCCAATCATACCCGTTGCTCCACCAACTAAGGCAATGGGTTTGTGCCCACATCTTTGAAAATGTGCCAACAACATAATTGGCACTAAATTTCCTATATGTAAAGAATCTGAAGTAGGATCAAAGCCAACATAAGCGCTTCGCATTTGTTCTAACAAATGTTCTTCTGTTGTTGGCATTGTATCATGCAACATTCCTCTCCATTGTAATTCTTCAATAAAATTTTTCATTGTATGGTTTTATAAACAAATTTCAGTTTGACAAAACTGAGTTTTAGAGCCAACAAAGATAAACTTATCAACTAAAAAACCATAACTTAGCTATATGATTTTAGTTACTGGCGCAACGGGTTTGGTAGGTTCTCATTTGTTATATTTTTTATTACAAAAAGAAGAAAAAATTCGAGCTATTTACCGATCTAAACAGAAAATTGAAAGTGTAAAAGAAGTGTTTTCTTTTTATACCGAAGATGTTGAAACGCTAATAAACAAAGTAGAGTGGTTTCAAGCAGATATTACTGAAGTTCCTAGAATGATTACTGCTTTTATTGGAGTTGAAAAAGTGTACCATTGTGCGGCTCTTATTTCTTTTAATCCAAAAGATTACAAAGAAATGCGCAAAGTAAACATCCATGGAACAGCAATTATTGCAAATTTAGCTATAGATGCAAAAGTGAAAAAAATCTGCTTTGTAGGTTCTATTGCTGCTGTAGGACATTCTATAAAAAATGGAATAATTACAGAAGAAAACGAATGGAACAAAGAAGATGATAATAGTGGCTATTCTATAACAAAATTTGGTGCAGAAATGGAAATGTGGCGTGCCAGCCAAGAAGATGTAGATGTGGTTATTGTAAACCCAGGAATTATTTTAGGTAGTGGATTCTGGAACTCGGGTTCTGGAAAATTATTCTCTAACGTATACAAAGGTTTTAAATATTTTACAGAGGGAATAACTGGTTTTGTAGGGGTAAAAGATGTTGTTGCAATAATGATAAACTTAATGGAATCTTCTGTTAAAAACGAACGCTTTATTTTAGTTTCAGAAAACAAAAGCTTTAAAGAAGTTTTATTTGCTATTGCTTCAGCTTTAGATAAAAAACCACCTTCTGTAAAAATTAAGTCTTGGCAAAGTGCTCTTGCTTGGCGATTTTCAAAAATTATTACTTTGTTTACAGGAAAAGAACCTTTACTAAGTAAGTACTCAGCAAGAAGCGCACATAGTATTTCTAAATATTCTTCAGAAAAAGTAGAAAAAGCAATCGATTTTAAATTTACTTCAATTAAACGAGTAATAGAAGATGTTGGTGTAAATTTTTTAAGAGTTAAAAACTAGTAATCTTCCGCGTCTAAGTGTATACTTTCTAAATTTAATATCTCATCATCAAAAACTTGTTTTAATGAGTCGACTTTTAATGAATCTTTAGTTAAAACAATAGAATCTAATCGTATTTTATGAACTTTCTTTAATGAATCAACCTTTAATGAGTCTTTTGTTTTTTTAAACTTTTTAAAATAGTTGTTTTTAGATTTAATACTATCTCTTACCTCATTTAGCATCTCCAAATACATATCAATTTTAGAAACGTAGTATAAATTACTATTTGCAAAACGAGTACTATCAATTTTATACTTTTCTTTTATAAAAGGAAGGTAGTTTACGTTTTTATCACCATTTTTATTTTTGACGAATTTGCTACTAGAAGCAATAACTAAATCTTCAATTATTAGAACCATACTATCTCTTGGAATCAAATCTTTTGGTTCTTCAAAAATGGTATTACTTGTACAAGCAGATAATAAAATAATAAAAAAAAGTAAGATAAATTTTTTCATTTTATCTGTTAAAAGTTAATCGTTTACCTTTAACATGTTCATTAAAAGTCCCTTCTTCATACATTAAATTACCATTAACAAAAGTATGTGTAATGGTTGATGAAAACGTGGTTCCTTCAAAAGGAGACCAACCACATTTGTATAAAATATTTTCTTTAGCAACTTGCCAAGATTTTTTAGGATCAACTAAAACTAAATCTGCAAAATAGCCTTCTCTTACATAGCCTCTTTTTTCAATTTCGAATAAAATTGCAGGATTATGACTCATTTTTTCCACTGCTTTTTCAATAGAAATAACACCTTCTTTTACTTTCTCTAAAATTGCAACTACAGCATGTTGCACTAAAGGGCCTCCACTTGGTGCTTTTGTATAAATATTGTCTTTTTCCTCTTTAGTATGAGGTGCATGGTCAGTTGCTAAAACATCAATTCTATCGTCTAGTAAAGCTTTCCACAAACCTTGTCTGTCCTGTTCTGTTTTTACCGCAGGGTTCCATTTGATAAGTGTTCCTTTTTCCTCGTAGTCATCACTATTAAACCAAAGGTGATGCACACAAACTTCTGCTGTAATTTTTTTATCTTTTAAAGGAATGTCGTTTCTAAACAATTCTGTTTCTTTAGCAGTAGAAACATGAAAAATATGTAAACGAGCACCAGTTTTTTTAGCCAGCTCTATTGCTTTTGAAGAAGAGATATAACAAGCTTCTTCACTTCTAATTATTGGATGGTATTTTATAGGAATATCGTCTCCAAATTTTTCTTTAAACTCAGCCGTGTTTTTTCTTATGGTAGCTTCATCTTCACAATGCACAGAAATAATCATTTTGGTAGAAGAGAAAATTTTTTCCAAAACTTCTACATCATCTACTAACATATTTCCTGTTGATGATCCTAAAAATAACTTAATTCCAGCAACCGTTTGTGGGTTGGTTTTTAACAACTCATCTAAATTGGTATTTGTACCACCAAACATAAAAGAATAATTTACATAAGAGTCTTTAGCTGCAATAGCAAATTTATCTTCTAGTAATTCTTGCGTTGTAGCTTGTGGCACTGTATTAGGTTGTTCTATAAATGTTGTAATTCCGCCAGCAAGAGCAGCTTTACTTTCTGTAGCAATATTTGCTTTGTGTGTTAAACCAGGTTCTCTAAAGTGTACTTGGTCATCTATAAAACCAGGAATTAAATACTTGCCTTCAGCATGTATTACTTTTGTGTTTTCATCAACAGCAATATTTGTTGCTATTTTTTGAATAATTTCATCTTTAATGAAAACATCTCCAACAAAAGTTTTCCCTTCGTTAACAATGGTTGCTTTTTTTATTAAGTAAGTACTCATATTTAATTTTTTGGTAGTCCGTTTAACCTCATTTTCATTACGCCAAACAATGCTTCGTAAACAATATTTCCACTCATTTTAGATTCGCCTAAAGTTCTGTCTGTAAAAACAACGGAAACTTCTTTTATGTTAAATTTATGCTTCCAAGCTTTAAATTTCATTTCAATCTGAAAAGCGTAACCCACAAATTGTATTTGATCTAATTTTATGGTTTCTAAAACTTTTCTTTTATAGCATACAAAGCCAGCGGTAGTGTCGCAAATAGGAATTCCAGTAACAAAACGAACGTATTTAGACGCAAAATAAGATAATAAAACACGTTTCATGGGCCAGTTTACAACATTAACACCTTGCGAATATCTAGATCCAATAGCAACATCTGCATTTTTTTTAGAGCAAGCTTTATACAGACGATTTAAGTCTTTTGGATTGTGAGAGAAATCGGCATCCATTTCTATAATGTATTCATACCCTTTTTCTAGAGCCCACTTAAACCCATGAATATATGCCGTTCCTAAACCATTTTTTTCTTTACGAACCTCTAAAAACAACTTGTTTGAAAATTCATTTTGAAGTTTCGTTACAATTTCAGCGGTTCCGTCGGGAGAATTATCATCAACGATTAAGATATCAAAAGCTTTTTTTTGATTGAAAACAGCACGAATGATAGCTTCTATATTTTCTTTTTCGTTATAAGTAGGAATGATAACTAATGCGTCTGACATTAACAGTATTATAGGAATTGTGGAGCAAATATAGCGTATTAATTACTAAATTTGTGTTAACAATGTTAACTGAATAATTTGCAGCCCGTAGTAAGAAGTACTTTCGAAAATAACTGGATTACGCTACTTTTAGTAGGGCTATTTGCACTCATTTTTTTAATGAAATTAATAAATGCCCAAAAATTAAGAGGTTATGTTTTTTATTTTGCAAAATCGGCATTTATAGAAGAAGAAACCAAAGAAAAAAGTTCTTACTTACATCCGTTTTATAGTGTATTATTTGTTTTTTCAATAGCGGTTTTTGCATTAATATTTCTTTATTTATATAATATTTACGATCATTTAATTCTTGTATCTTTTTCTAATTTTGGATTATCATTTGCTTTTTTATTCCTTTTTTTTAGCGTAAAATGGACATTAGAATACATTTTATCGTTATTATTTGATATAAAAAACAGTGTACATTTTTTTTTGGTCTCAAAATCTAGCTATCTCTTTTCTATTACCTTTTTTCTGTTTGCAATTCTTATAGTGGTTACCTACACGAGTTTAGGGGTTAATTTTTTAATAAACGCTACAATTTTTGCACTCTTGGTTCGTCTTATATTTTTGTTAACAAACAACAAAAAGCTGATTTTTAGTAAGTTGTTTTATTTTATTTTGTACATTTGCACCCTTGAAATAGCGCCGCTATTGATACTCTATAAATTGACATCTTAAGAAATAGAATACTTACGATTATGAAAGTGAAAACGATTTTAGTATCTCAACCAGCCCCAAAAACAGAAACATCTCCTTATTTTGATTTATCAGATAAACAACGTGTAAAAATAGATTTTAGATCTTTTATTCATGTAGAAGGTATTCCTGTTAAAGAGGTTAGAGCTCAAAAGGTTGATTTAAATAATTTTACAGCAATTATTTTAACCAGTAGAAATGCAGTAGATCATTTCTTTAGAATTGCAGAAGAAATGCGTTTTAAAGTACCAGATGATATGAAATATTTCTGCCAATCAGAAGCTGTTGCATATTATTTACAAAAGTATGTGGTTTACAGAAAGCGTAAAATTTATGTTGGAAACAGAACGTTTCCTGAATTAACCAAACAGATTAAAAAACATAAAACAGAAACGTTTTTATTACCATCTTCTGATAAATTAAAGCCTTTAATTCCTAACGAATTAGATAAATTAGGAGTTAAATGGACAAGAGCAGATTTGTATAGAACTGTGGTAAGTGATTTGTCTGATTTAGAAGATGTATTTTACGATGTTTTGGTATTCTTTAGTCCTTCTGGAATAGAGTCTTTATTAAAAAACTTTCCAAATTTTAAGCAGAATAATACTAGAATTGCTGCCTTTGGAAATTCAACAGTAAAAGCAGTAACAGATGCTGGGTTAAAATGTAATATTTTAGCTCCAACTAAAGAAACACCATCTATGACAATGGCTTTAGAAAAATATATTAAAGAAGCAAATAAAAAATAAATAACGTTTATGCGTTACAATTTATTTGAAACCGAGCATTAATGCTCGGTTTTTTTATTTTATTTTGATTTTGAAAACAATGCTATGGATTTTTTAATATACATTTTAATAGGTTTATGTGTTTCTATTTTAGGAAGCATTATGCCAAGTATGTTAAACATTACCGTTATAAAATTTAGTATTAACAGTGGAAAAAAAATTGCCTTTTACCTAATTTTAGGCATCTCTTCAGTTATTTTAATACAGGCAAATATTGGAGCGTATCTATCTAGTATTTTAATGAAAAATTCAGATTATGTAACTACAATTCAAAAAACGGCAACGGTTATTTTATTTTTGGTTTCCATGAATTTTTTTAGAATATATTTAAAGTCTAGAAAAAAGGCAAAAACAGATAGAGTGCAAAAAGGAACTGCTTATTGGCATGGTTTTATTTTATCTTTATTAAATGTTTTTGCGCTACCTTTTTTCTTTTCGGTAGTTAGTTTGTTAATTGGTTTTAAGTTGTTTACCTATTCTTTGTTAAATAGTTTATATTTTTCAATAGGATCTTTTTTAGGAACCATTATTTTACTTTTAATGTATGCTATTTTGGCAAAAAAAATTGAAGATAAAATTGCTTTTTTAGCAGATAAAATGGATTTAATTTTAGGTTGTTTAACAGCAATTATAGCTGTAGGAAACACATTATATCTTTTTTACAAATAGTTACATTATTTTTAGGTTGATTAACATTCGTGTAAATTTGTAAAAAACCGTTTTTGAATTAAATAATAAGAATGAAGATTGAAAAAAATATTCCTGTTAAAGGAAAACACAATAAGCCAATAGTAACCGATGTTTTTTATAATGAAGAGCAACTGCAAAAACCTATTGTAATTTTTTGCCACGGATATAAAGGTTTTAAAGATTGGGGAGCATGGAATATTATGGCAAAACAATTTGCTGAAGCTGGTTTTTTCTTTGTAAAATTCAACTTTTCTCATAACGGAGGTACTTTAGAGCAACCTATAGATTTTCCAGATTTAGAAGCTTTTGGAAACAATAATTACAGCAAAGAACAAGATGATTTAGAATCAATAATCGACTGGATTTTAAATAATAAAAATTATCAAAATCAAATAGACAAACAATCAATTTCTTTAATTGGTCATAGTAGAGGAGGAGGTTCTGTTTTGTTAAAGAGCCAAGAAAACACTAATGTTAAGAAAGTAATTACGCTTGCTGGAGTTTCAGATTATAAAAGCCGTTTTCCAACAGGAGAAATTTTAGAACAATGGAAAAAAGATGGAGTAGCTTATATTACCAATGGAAGAACCAACCAGCAAATGCCTCATTTTTATCAATTTTATGAGGATTTTATAGGTAACGAAGATCGTTTAGATATTAAAAAAGCAACGGAGAATTTAAGTATTCCGCATTTAATTATTCATGGAGATAATGATACTTCTGTACAACTAGAAGAAGCTAAAAACTTAAAAAAATGGAACCCAAATGCTCAGTTAGAAATCATTAAACATACAGACCATGTTTTTAATGTTTCTCACCCTTGGGAAAAAGAAACTATTCCAAAAGAATTTAAAGAGGTTATTACAAAAAGTATTGCTTTTTTAAAATAGTTTTATCTTGTTGCACATTTTATCTAAAGAGTGTGCAACAAGATAAAATGAAATTACATACCAATTAAACCCATAACTTTACTAAGTATTGCTGGGTTACTTTTTACAAAGCCTAAAGCAACTGTTGCAATTTTAGGGTTGCTTAAAAGACTAGACATAATAGCACTTTTAGAAGTAGATTTTAAGCTATTTGTAGCAGAAGCCATACTTGTTTTTTTAATTATAGAAGCTACATCTGTTTTTACAGAGGGTTCTTTTTGTAAAAAACTCATTGCTTTTGTTCGTAAATCTTCGTTATTAATCAATTGGTCTTTTACTTTAGACTGAATTTCTGGTTTTTCTAACATCTTTTTATACATTGCTGTTTTATCGTTAGAAACAGTTTCAGATGCTTTCTTTTTTAAGTTTCCAAAAGATTGTGCACTTGTGTTTTGTACAAAAAGAAACGTACAAAAAAAGCCAAGTATTGTTATTGTTTTTTTCATTATTAAAAAATTTATTTAAGCTAAGCTACAATTTTTATAAATAGAAAAGTATAAAATTTTACGAGTACCTTTATGCACAGTATGGATTTAAAACCACCTTTTCGTAAAATTATTCATGTAGACATGGATGCTTTTTATGCATCTGTAGCAGAATTAGACAATCCAGAGTTACGAGGAAAAGCCATCGCTGTAGGAGGCAGCTCAGAAAGAGGTGTTATTTCTGCCGCAAGTTACGAGGCTAGAAAATACGGTGTAAAATCTGCAATGAGTAGCTATTTGGCAAAACAAAAATGTCCACACTTAATTTTTGTAAAATCAGATTTTGCTCGGTATAAAGAAATTTCTAAACAAGTTAGAGAGATCTTTTACGAATATACAGATTTAGTAGAGCCACTATCTCTAGATGAAGCTTATTTAGATGTTACTGAGAACAAAAAAGACAATCCTTCTGCAAGTTTAATAGCTAAAGAAATTAGAGAAAAAATTTATAAAGAGACTGGGTTAAGAGCTTCTGCGGGAATTTCTATCAATAAATTTATTGCTAAAGTAGCGTCAGATTTTAACAAACCTAACGGACAAAAAACGGTAAATCCAGATGAGGTACTACAGTTTTTAGAAGAACTGTCTATCAATAAATTTTACGGAATCGGAAAAGTTACAGCTGCCAAAATGAATAAGTTGGGCATCTTTTCTGGAAAAGATTTAAAAGAAAGATCTTTAGAAGATTTAGCAAACTTGTTTGGCAAAGCAGGTGCACATTATTATAACATTGTAAGAGGAATACATAATAGCGCAGTAAAACCCAATAGAATACGAAAATCTGTTGGAGCAGAAAGGACGTTTTCAGAAAATATTGCTTCGGAAATTATACTATTAGAAAAACTAGAAAACATTGCAGAAGAGATTGAAAAACGAATGAAAAGTAACAATACAAAAGGAAAAACAGTAACACTTAAAATAAAGTATTCTGATTTTACCAGACAAACCAGAAGCAAAACCGTAGATCGTTTTTTACAAACCAAAGCAGAAATTTTTCCTATTATTAAAGAGTTGTTGTTTCAAGAAAAAATAATAAATTCCGTAAGATTATTAGGTATTTCATTAAGTAACTTAAATACAATTATAAAAAAACCAGTTTGGGTTCAATTAAAATTTGAATTTAAAGAATAGTAGGGTATGAAAAAACTAAGAACCAATTCAGAAAATATAGATTTTATCAATTTGGTAAAAAAGCTAGATAATTATCTAAAAATTACAGATGGAGATGAACATGAGTTTTACAACCAGTTTAATAATATTGATGTTTTGCAACACGCTGTTGTTTTGTATATAGATGATGTTGCTGTGGCTTGTGGAGCGTTTAAAAAATTTAATGAAAGCGCTGTTGAGGTAAAAAGAATGTATGTTGATAAAGAATATAGAAACCAAGGAAATGCAAAAATAATCTTAGAAGAATTAGAAACTTGGGCTAAAGAAATTGGAAACAAAAAATGTATTTTAGAAACAGGAAAAAGGCAAGTAGAAGCGGTACAATTTTACTACAAATGCGGTTATAAGGTTATTCCAAATTATGGACAATACAAAGCAATGGAAAATAGTATTTGCTTTGAAAAAGAATTGTAAATGCAGCAATCTGTACAAAATTTAAAGAGTTTTGAAATTATAATTATTGGAGGAGGTTTGGCTGGTTTATGCAGTGCGTTACATTTATCAAAATATGGTAAAAAGGTATTGCTGATTGAAAAAAACAGCTATCCAAAACACAAGGTCTGTGGCGAATACATTTCTAATGAAGTCTTACCCTATTTACAATATTTAGACATAAATCCTTTTGAATTTGGGGCAGTAAAAATTAGTGATTTTCAAATATCAACTACAAAAAATAAGTGTATAAATGCAAAATTGCCTTTAGGAGGTTTTGGCATTTCTCGCTACACTTTAGATTTTGAATTGTATAAAAAAGCAATAAAAAATAACGTTACTGTTTTACAAGATTTGGTGTTAGATATAAAGTTTACCAATGATGAGTTCGAAATTCAAACCAAAGAAAACGAACATTTTACAGCTAAAATTTGTATTGGTGCTTTTGGCAAACGCTCTTTGTTAGATGTAAATTTAAAAAGGTCTTTTATTAAAAAGAAATCACCATATTTAGGAGTAAAAATTCATGTAAAAGGAAAACACAATCAAAATTTAGTGGCATTACATAACTTTAATGGTGGTTATTGTGGTGTCTCAAAAGTTGAAAACGAAACCATAAATTTATGCTATATTTCTAGTTTTTCATCTTTTAAAAAATATAAAAATATTGAAGAATTTCAAGAGAAAGAGGTGTTTAAAAATCAATTTTTAAAAGAAATTTTTGGCAATAGCAAGCCTTTATTTTCTCAACCATTGTCTATTAGCCAAATATCGTTTGAAAAGAAAAATCCAGTAGAAAATCATATGATAATGGCAGGAGATGCCGCAGGTATGATACATCCGCTTTGCGGAAACGGAATGAGCATGGCAATACAAGCAGCACAATTAGCAGCTCCGTTAATTTTAAGATACTTAAACGGACAAATACCGAACAGAAAACAATTAGAAAAACAATATATTGGTCGTTGGAACAAACAATTTAAATGGCGTTTAAAGACGGGGCATTTTATTGCAATGTTGTTCCGAAAACAAAAAATTGCAAACCTATTGTTATATCTTTTAAAGAAAATACCTTTTTTATTACCAGTAATTATCAAACAAACTCACGGAAAACCGATTCAATTATAATGGATTTTTTTATTAGCACAAAAACAAGATCAGATAAAGAAGAATTAATGGACGATTTTTCTATTGGAGGAGACTTGTTAAGAGATACTTTAGATAAATTAGAAAATATAAATCGTTGGTTAGGAGGTAACAGCGTTACTGTAAAAGGATTACAGCATTTATTAAAAGAATATCCGAAAAGTAAAACAATTACTATTGTAGATGTGGGTTGTGGACATGGAGATATTTTAAGAGATGTTGCTAAATTTGGAAGAAAAAAAGGATATCAATTTCAGTTGATAGGAGTAGACGCCAACCCTACAGCAATTGATTATGCCAATGAGTTATCTAAAGATTATCCTGAATTGGAATTTAAAATACAAGATATCTTTTCAGAAGATTTTAAAAGTCAACAATTTGACGTGGTTTTAGCCACATTATTTTTTCATCATTTTAAAGAAAAAGAGCTGATTCCTTTTTTAAAAGATACTCTTAAGCAAACTAAAATAGGTATTGTTGTTAACGATTTGCATAGAAGTAAAATAGCGTATTACCTATTTATGATTTTAACATTATTTATTAGAAATAAAATGATTATTGAAGATGGTTTAACCTCAATTTTAAGAGGATTTAAAAAGAAAGATTTAGAAAATATTTCATCAACACTGCAACAAACTATTGATGTTGAAATGCAAGTAAGCTATTCAATAAATTGGAAATGGGCTTTTAGATATTTATGGATACTAAAGAGCTCTAAAGTCTAATACTTAATATTTATGAGTTGTGATTTCTGAGTAGAGAGGAATCTTCAGAAAATTAATGTAAATTAGAGAAATCTATGTAGAACGAATATGAAAGTAAAAATTACGGCAGCCGCCAAACAACTTCCAAAGTACTTTAAAGAAACCAAAGATATTATTCCGTTTGTAAATGTTTGGATGCAAGGTCAAGACGAACGCTTTCAAAGAAAAGTAATTAAAATTTTTGAAGGAGCAGCTGTAGATAAGCGATATTCTATTATGAATCCCGAAGAGGTGTTTACAGCAACTTCTTTCGAAGATAAAAACAATATTTACAAAAGAGAGGTTATTGAATTGGCAGAAAAATCACTTTTAAAAGCATTGAACAAAGCCAATTTAAAACCTATCGATATCGATTATATTATTACGGTTAGTTGTACCGGAATTATGATTCCGTCTGTAGACGCCTATTTAATTAACTCGTTGCAAATGAAGCAAGATATTGTTCGCTTGCCAGTTACAGAAATGGGTTGCGCGGCAGGAGTTTCTGGAATTATTTATGCGAAAAACTTTTTAAAAGCAAACCCAAATAAAAGAGCGGCTGTTATTGCTGTTGAAGCGCCAACGGCTACGTTTCAATTAGATGACTACTCTATGACTAATATTGTAAGTGCAGCCATTTTTGGAGACGGAACTTCAAGTGTTATTCTTTCTTCTTACGAAGAAGATAAAGGGCCAACAATTATAGATGAAGAAATGTATCATTTTTTTGATGCTACTAAAATGATGGGATTTGAATTGAGAAATTCGGGATTACAAATTATTTTAGATAAAGAAGTTCCAGATAAAATAACAGAACACTTTCCAAAAATAATTCATCCTTTTTTAGAGAAAAACAACTTAACTATTGAAGATATAGATCATTTAATTTTTCACCCAGGGGGAAAAAAAATTGTACAAACAGTAGAACAGCTTTTTGGAGTTTTAGGAAAAAATATTAATGACACCAAAGAAGTATTGCGTTTGTATGGAAACATGTCTAGTGCAACAGTGCTGTATGTTTTAGAACGTTTTATGGATAAAAATCCTAAAAAAGGTGAAAAAGGAGTCATGTTGAGTTTTGGTCCAGGGTTTTCTGCACAAAGAGTATTGTTAGAATGGTAAAATCAATGAATTGTCATATTGAGCTTGTCGAAATATGATTGATAATTAAAAAGTTTGAAAACCTAGACAGTCTTAAAATTTTGGAATAGTTTGACAGTAAAAAAATGACGAATCAAGAAATTATAAAACAACTTCCTTACTCAGCACCATTTCTCTTTGTAGACGAAATTTTGGAAATTTCAGAAAATGGAGTAAAAGGTACTTACAAATATGATAAAGAAGCTTTTTTTTATAAAGGCCATTTTAAAAACAACCCTATTACTCCAGGTGTAATTTTAACGGAAACAATGGCGCAAATAGGTTTGGTTTGTTTGGGAATGTATTTGCTAAAAGATGAAATTTCAGAAGAGAAACAACATCAAATTGCGTTAACTTCTAATCAAGTTGATTTCTATTTGCCTGTTTTACCAGAAGAAAAAGTTACTATTATTTCAGAGAAAATTTACTTTCGATTTAACAAACTAAAATGTAAAGTTAAAATGTTAAACGAAAAAGGAGCTTTAGTTTGTAAAGGAGAAATTGCAGGAATGATTGTTGCAAAATAAAACATTAA
>CAYPHE010000039.1:12091-13946 GCA_964410075.1 uncultured Polaribacter sp. | reverse complement strand
AAGATTTTAAACCAAATGATAATTGGTGGAAAAGTAAAATTACTAAAGATTAAAAAAAGATGAGAAACATAATTGTATTCATTTTTGGTTGTTTTACATTAATCACATCAGCTCAATTATTACAACATCCAGCAATTTTTACAACTTTGGGTGAAGGTTAATCAATTAATAATCTACCGCTTAAATCTTAAATTCCAAGGACATTACGGTATAGTAAGGGTAAAAGAAAATCAAAATAAAGAAAAAGTTACACTATATATTGGAGATGGAACTGATTTACAGTTTAAAGATAAAAAATTAACTGCTTTACCGAATAGTATAAAAGCAATTCAATATTTTAAATAAAGATGAATATTAAAAAATATAACTACTTATTTTCTTGTTTTTTGATTGTATTTTTTATGGGATTTACTTCCTGTAAAAGCAAAAAAAACACTTCCGATAGTACCAGTAAGTTTCATTCTATTTTTAATGGTAAAAACTTAGAAGGTTGGCATGGAGATGCAACCTACTGGTCTGTAAAAGACGGAATTTTAATTGGTGAGGTTACACCAGAAACTATTTTAAAAAGGAACTCTTTTGTTATTTATGAAAAAGAACAGCCAACTAATTTTGAGCTGAAATTAGAATATAGAATTTCAGAATCTGGAAATAGTGGGATCAATTATAGGAGCGAAAAAATTGAGAAGATTCCTTTTGCTTTAAGAGGATATCAATCGGATATTGATGGTAAAAACAAATATACAGGTCAAAATTACGAAGAAAAAAAGCGAACCACTTTGGCTTACATTGGTGAGAAAGTAATTGTTGAATCTATGACAGATAGTATTCCTTTAACAAACCTTAGAAAAAATGTAAAAAGGAATTGTTGGCAAACAAGAAATGTAGTTGATTCTCTAGGAAATATAAAAGAATTAAAGACTTCTATTAAAGGTAATGATTGGAATACCATGCATTTAATTGTAAAAGACAATCGTATGCAACACTTTGTAAATGGTATTCTAATGAGTGATGTTACCGATTTGGATACTAAAAATAGGAGTAACAAAGGCTTTATAGGTGTTCAAGTACATGTTGGTCCACCAATGAAGGTTGAGTATAAGAATATCAAATTAAAACATTTGTTTTAACAAGGGTTTTAAAAATACTTAATCATCAATTTTAGACAAGATTAAAAAAGTATTTGTGTCTCCAAATTGCATCAATTTATCTAGCAATTGTTGGAGGTATACTTGATTTTGAACAACAACTTTTAAGTGGATGTTTTGGTTTCCCGTAATTCTATGTGCAGCTGTAATTTCAGGAAATTCTTTTACTTTATCTATTACATATTTTAGTTTTCCAGGAAATACTTTTACTAAAATAAAAGCTTCTAAATCATATCCTATTTTTTTGTTATCAATTTCAATACTATATTTTTTGATAACCTCTTCATCTTCCATTTTTTGAATACGCTCTCTTACAGAAGAGGGAGATAAATTTATCTTTCTTCCTATTTCAGCAAAAGATAATCGAGAATTTTCCTTTAAAATTTCCAATAATTTTAAGTCTGTGCTGTCTACCATCGAATCGTCATTTTTTTAATCTATTAATACGCAAATAAACGAAAAAACCCTAAAAAAACAATTAATCGATTTATATAAAAGGTATTTTAAACTTAATTTTATCTCAGTAACACGTGTTTATTGTTGATTAAAATTTAATAATATTTAAAAAGTGTTGCGAATAGTTAATTGAATTCAAGTTTTTGTTTTTGATAAACAAAAACAGAGTAAATGTGAAATCGTAGGTTTAAAAAATGATCTACAAATTATAAAATATGCTAACATTAGACGAGAAATTTAAAGAACTTGCA
>CAYPHE010000039.1:0-11991 GCA_964410075.1 uncultured Polaribacter sp. | reverse complement strand
GATCTACAAATTATAAAATATGCTAACATTAGACGAGAAATTTAAAGAACTTGCAGCAGAAAATGCCCCAGGACAAGAAATAAGACAGAACGAAGATCATTTTAAAAGTTTAATAAAAGGAGAAAATCTTGGTGGTTTACCTGTAGATTTTTCCCACGGAGATATCGATGCTTTTAGGCCAATTCCAGAATCAGAAAAAGTTTGGTTAGATGGTTTTGCTAAAGGAGGTAATCAGGCCTATACAGAATATAGAGGAGACTTAGAAGTTCGTGAACGTCTAGCAGAAAAATTAGGAACGTTTACAGGAAAAAAGATTGAAGCAGATAAAGAGTTGATTTTAACTCCAGGTACGCAAGGTGCTTTATTTCTTGCATTGGGAGCTACCGTAAGTGTTGGCACTAAAGTGGCTGTTGTAGAACCAGATTATTTTGCAAATAGAAAATTAGTAAAATTTTTTAATGGAGAAGTAGTTCCTATACCACTTCATTATTTAAAAGTATTAGGTAGTAATGGACCAGATTTACATTGTATAGAAAAAGCTTTTAAAGAGGGTGTTAAAGTCTTTGTTTTTTCAACACCCAACAATCCAACAGGTTTAGTGTATGCTAAAAAAAGTATAGAAACCATTGTTGCTTTAGCAAATGAATATAGAGTTACTTTAATTATAGATCAATTGTATTCTAGAATGCTTTTCGAAGGGGAAACCTATACTCATGCTAGAGCTTGTAAAGATGTTCCAGAGAATATCATAACAATTATGGGACCTTCTAAAACGGAGTCGTTAAGTGGTTATAGACTTGGGGTTGCTTTTGGAACACCAGCTTTAATAGATAGAATGGAGCGTTTACAAGCTATTGTTTCTTTAAGAGCTGCAGGTTATAATCAGTACGTTTTTAATACCTGGTTTAATGAGCCAGCAGGCTGGATGGCAAATCGAATACAAGAACATCAAGCGATAAGAGATGAATTGTTAGAAATTTTTAGAGCAGCAAATTTTCTAGTGGCTAGTCCACAAGCAGGTAGTTATTTGTTTCCAAAACTACCTCCATTAAGTGTAGATTTAAGCATTTTTGTAAAATTGTTAAGGCAACAAGCTAACGTAATTGTTACACCTGCATCAGAATTTGCACCGCAATTAAATGATAGTATCCGATTAAATTTTTCTCAAGATCATGATAAAGCAATTGCTGCTGCAAAAAGAATTGTAAAGATGGTAGAAATATATAAGCTATGAAAGAAATAGATAAAAAACCTATACCACAAGGAAAGTATTTAGCGGCCGTAAGAAATGGAAATACTATTTATACTTCTGGAATGACTCCTCGTAAATCTGGAGAATTATTGTTTTCTGGAAAAATAAAAACAAGTGAAGCAATAGAAATTTACAGAGGGGCAGTTGAACTGGCAACATTAAACGCAATAGGAGCTGCGCAAAATTGCTTAAATGAAGGCGAACAAATTCATCTAGTGCTGCAAATGAGTGTTTACTTAAATGCTGAAGAAAATTTTTCGAGTCATGCAAAAGTAGCCGATTTTGCATCGGATATCCTTATAAAATATTTAGGAATAAAAAGCATAGGATCTCGAGCGGCAATTGGAGTTGCATCTTTACCTTCTAATGCACCAGTTGAAATTACGCTAGTTTGCAAAGTAGGTTAATCGAGCTACTTATTCTTTAAAACAATTTGATTTACAGTAAGTTAATTTTATAATGTTAAATGATATTAAGACTTACTTAACACTATTTTAAGATTACCATTGATTCTTCTTTGAAATAGATTAAATAAGTTGTTTCAACTAAAAAAAGTTAGTTTTTCCAATAAATCAACTTTTGAATTATTTTCAATAAAATTAACTTTACGATATATTTTAAAAGGTGTTATTTTAAAATTGTTGTAAAAAATTCATATAAATTATAAATTAATTGAATTATTATTAAAATTTATGATAATAATTTATTTGTCAAAAACCAACATTTATGAAGAATAAACTCAAAAAAGTTTCACTAAAATCAGTACTATTTTGTTGCTTATGTTTATTATCATTTCACGCTCAAAGTTTTAATAGTACATCAAATTATTATCTAGATTTTGAAAAATTGAATCCAACTTTTCAACAAGAGATTATTAAAGGTGTTGTAAAAGATGAACAAGGGGATCCATTACCAGGAGTTTCGGTATTAATTAAAGGTACTCAAAAAGGAGTTTCTACAAATTTTGATGGAGTTTTTTCTTTAACGGCTAGTATAGGAGATGTTTTAGTTTTTTCTTCTTTAGGGTTTGCAGATGAGGAAGTAATCATAACTTCAAAAACAAACTATACCATTTTAATGAAACCGTCTACCGAACAATTAGAAGGAATAGAAATTGTTTCTACAGGTTATCAAAAAATTAGTAAAGAAAGGGCAACTGGTTCTTTTGCAAAAATAGATGCTGAAGTTCTTCAGCAAAAGATAGATCAAAATATCATCTCTAAAATTATAGGAGAAGCTCCAGGAATTCAGTTTGATCCGTTTATTCAAGAAAAAAATAATATTGGGTTAGTAATTAGAGGTAGAAGTTCTATTAATGCTACAACAGAACCTTTAGTTGTAGTAGATGGTTTTGCCATACCAGGAGGTTTTAGCACAATTAATCCTAATGATGTAGAAAGTATTACTATTCTTAAAGATGCTGCGGCAACATCGGTATGGGGTATTCGTGCTGCAAACGGTGTAATTGTAATTACAACAAAAAGTGGTGATAAGAATAATAAACTAGCTATAGATGTATCGGTTAATTCATCAATAACCTTAAAGCAAGACATTTTTGATACGCCTTTTGCAGATCCGAGTGCTCAGGTAGATCATCAGATAGCACTATTTCAATTTGAACAATTTTCTCAAGAAAGAAACTTATTTGATGGTAGGTTAAATGAATTTTCTTTATTTCAAACAAATTCTGTTAGAGAAACCTTGCTGCGTTTGCAAAGAGGAGATATAGATATTGCTACAGCAGATGCAAGGATAAACGCGTTAAGAAATAACGATGGAAGAGAAGAGTTTTCAAGATTGTTTATGAGGGCAAGTACTTGGAATCAATACAACTTAAGTCTTTCTTCAGGAGGTGAAAAATATAATTTTAATTCTTCTTTAGTTTATAATAGAAACGAAGAATCTATTGTAGGTAATAGATCAGATCAATTCATATTTAATGTAAACGCCAAATACAATTTAACGGACAAATTAAAATTAAGATTTTCAAGTAATATTACACAAAATAAAGATGAAGATGGTTTAGGAACAAGTGCAGTCGGTTACCTAAATAGTTATCCAATATTTGAACGTATTGTTGATGATAATGGAGATTATCTTCCAATGTTTACTGGTGTAAATATAGAAAGTTCAGAATTGGCACAAAGAAGAGGGTACCCTTACCCTTGGACATTTAATTTAAAGCAAGAGGCAGATAATATAGATGGTAATTCTATTTCTACAGACATACGTATTCAAACAGGGCTTAATTACGAAATCCTAAAAGGGTTAACTGTAGATGTTAGTTACCAATATCTTTATAATACTTCTTTAAATAGAAGTGTATTTAACGAAAATCGTTTTTTTACCAGAAATACTATAAATAGGTTTGCTCAGCAAGATGAAAATGGAGTGGTTAACGAAACCCCTATTCCACTTGGTTCAATTTTAAGCACATCTACATCTAACACAGTAGATAATACCTTTAGAGCTCAGGCCAATTATTCCGTAAGTTTTAATGATAAATTGCATAATATAGATGCTATTGCGGGTTATGAGGCCAGAACTCAAGTTACAGAATTTATTAGAGATAGAAAATATGGTTACGATGACCAATCATTAATATTTACACAACCCAACTTTAATACATTGTATGAAGATCCAATTTTTGGAGGTCAACGTTTAATAAACGATGGTGAAACAGTTGTATTTAATGAGAATAGATTTTTGTCTTATTATGCCAATGCAGCTTATAATTATGATAGACGTTATACAATCTCTGGAAGTATTCGTTTAGATGATACCAATCTTTTTGGAGCATCAGAAGAATTTAGAAATACACCCTTATTTTCAGTTGGTGCAAAATGGAATATTACTAACGAAGATTTCTTTACTTCAAAATTGGTTGATAATTTAAACCTAAGAGCCACCTTTGGTTCTGGAGGTAATGTAGATAGAAATACCTCTCCTTTTTTAGTAGCTAGACAAGGTAGAGATGCAGGAAGTTTTTTAAACAATTATCTTACTATTTCTAATCCACCAAATCCAACACTTCGTTTAGAAAAAACAAAAACATTAAACTTAGGAGTAGATTTTTCTTTAGTTAGTAATAGAATTTACGGAAGCGTAGAATATTACAATAGAGAAAGTGAAGACTTGTTAGCAAGAAGAAATATTAGTCCAACTTATGGATTGTCTTCATCGTTCTTAAACGTTGCAGAATTGTATAACAGAGGAGTTGATATCGATTTAGGGTTACGTGTAGTTCAAACAAAAGATTTCAATTACGAAATGAGAATATTATACAGTCAAAATGAAAACAAAGTAACAAGAATAGATGAAAGTAACCCTGGAGAAATTTTCTTATGGACACAATATGATGCCAATGCATTTGTAATTGGAGAGCCTGTAGATGCCTTTTTTAGTTTTAGATATGCAGGTTTAGATAGCAATGGTAACCCCTCTTTCTTTAATGAAAATGATGAGGTTGTTGAAGTTGGTGGAGATATTGGAGCTATTGAATCGCTAAAGCCAGAAGGATCTAGATCTCCAAATAGAACAGGATCTTTAACCAATACATTTACATACAAAAACTTTTCATTACGAGTTTTGGCAACCTATTCTGGTGGTAATAGATTTCGATTTGAAAGAAATTATGATCCAAGATTTTTTAATACAAACGTGTATAGCGATTTTGTAAACAGGTGGCAACAGCCAGGAGACGAATTGTTAACAGACGTTCCAAGGCTTACTTCTCCGAATGAAACAGGTACACCGTTGTATTTGTATTTAGACGAATCTGATAGAAATACAGACGATGCAAGTACTATTCGTTTAAATCAGGTAAACTTAACCTATAGATTTCAACAAGGTTTTGTTCAAAAACTTAAAATGAGAAATTTATCGATGAGTCTTCAAGGTGATAATTTAAAAATTTGGAACTTCAATAAATGGGATGTAGATCCTTTTAGCAGAACCATTCCAATACCACCAACATTCACGTTTAATTTAACAGCTAACTTTTAATTGATACAGAGACTTATGAAAAATTCAGCACACATAATTGTATTACTATCAATTTTACTAATTGGATGTACAAGAGATAATTTTTTAGATTTTGAACCCAAAGGGCGAGTTATTCCAACAAAAGTTGAAGAGTTTAGAGCTTTATTAGATCAAGTGGAGCCAGACCCAAATATTAACTTTACACAAGGTTTTGGTTCTCATCACGACTTTACCATTTTAGCAAGTGATAATTACTTTCTTTCAGAAGAAGTACGAGCAAATTTTGGTATTAGTCCAGAACAAATAAACATGTATTTGTTTAGAGAGCAAATTTCAACAGATAATGGAGATGATAATACATGGATATTGTATTACAACCAGATATATGTAGCAAATGTTGTTTTAGAAGGATTGTTAACAGTGCAAAATGGTACAGCGGAAGAAATTGCAGCACTTAGAGCAGATGCATCTTTACAAAGAGCTTTTGCATATTTTAATCTTATAAATATTTATAGTGTACATTATAATCCTGCAACAGCTAGTACAGATCTAGGGGTTCCTATTAGAGAGGGTATCGATTTAGAAGGAGCAGATTTTACAAGAGCTTCTGTGCAAGAGATTTACGATTTAATACTTTCTGATATAAACGATAACATTAATGCGTTGCCAGACTTACAACCAGCTAATCTAACATTTAGACCTTCTAAAGCTGGAGCGTATACATTTTTGGCACGCGTTTTATTGTATCAAGGAAAATACCAAGAAGCATTAGAAGCAGCTAATAAAGGTTTGGCTTTAAAGAGTTCGCTTAGAGATATAAATGGAGATCCAACAGATCCAAGAGATTCAAATGTATTGGCTTTTCCATTAGCTTTAGAAGATCCTCAATTAATTTGGTTTAAAGATTCTGGCGGATTTACCATTGTAACAACTCCAGAGTTTTATGGATTGTATGAAGATAACGATTTAAGAAAAAAGTGGTTTGCAGATGCCAATACTTATTTCTTTGCTCCAATACCAAA
The DNA here is from genome assembly GCA_964410075.1 of uncultured Polaribacter sp. Classification (GTDB taxonomy): domain Bacteria; phylum Bacteroidota; class Bacteroidia; order Flavobacteriales; family Flavobacteriaceae; genus Polaribacter. The sequence goes on along the minus strand of CAYPHE010000039.1, from coordinate 5,733 downwards.
TCCTGTATTTGTTGCGCACAGGGCAAATAATAATACCAATGTATCATTATCTACAGCAGATTTGTATTTGATGAGAGCAGAATGTAATGCAAGATTAGGTAATGTTTCAGCTGCAAATACCGATTTAAATCTTTTGCGTGCTAATAGGTACCAAACAGATACCTATGTACCAATTAATATTTCAGATGAAACTCAACTTTTAGCATTTGTTAAAGACGAAATACGTAGAGAAAAAGCACCAAGTGTTTTAAGAACTTTTGACATTAAACGTTACAACCGTTTTGATGATCAGAAAATAACGGTAACACATTCGTTTGCTGGAGAAACCGTAAGTATAACGCCTAATAGCTTGAACTGGGCATTACCAATTGCAACCAACTATATTGTTGCAAATCCTGAAATAGAACAAAATCCTAGACAGTAATTCTTAAAAAGTATCGATTATGAAAACATTTTATAAATATATAGCAAGTATTCTATTTTTAGTAATGTACTTTTCGTGTAACGAATCTGATAATGGTATTTCAGATATTGATATTACTGTTACTACAGAAGATTTTACAATTACAACTCCTTTATTGGTTCAACAATTAGATACATTAGGGTTTCTTAAAGGAAGTTCCAATGGTGGAGAAGTAACATTTACGCTACTATCTCAAACTCCAGAAAATAGTGTGAATTTAGGAATACGCTACGGAGAAATTATTGTTGCTAGTCCAGAGGTGTTTAATTCCGATGTTATTGCCGATGAGATTAATTTAAAGGTAGAGGTAAAAAAGAAAGATGTAACTAAAATATCAAACGTTACCATACTAAGAAATTTAAATGATTCAGATGGAGATGGTGTAGAAAATAATGTAGATCCAGAACCTAATAATCCTTGTCTACCAGAACAAGAGGCAACGTATACAAACTTCAATCCATTTAATAGTCTTTGGATTGCTTCAGATTGTGATGATGATGGAATATCTAATATAGATGAGGTAAATAACGGTACCAATCCTTATTTTGATGAATCTTCTATTGGAGATTCAGATGGAGATGGTCTTCGTGATAATGTAGATTCGCATCCAGATGACCCATGTTTACCTGAAAAATTTGTAGGGTTTCAAGGTTTTGATCCTACTAATGCAATATGGGCTGCAGGAGATTGTGATGGAGATGGAACATCTAATGGAGATGAAGCAGCAGCAGGAAGATCTCCATATCCATTTCCAAATTTACCTTGTAATGAAATTTTCAATTTCGATCTAGAAAATTACGCAAGAGAATTAAGAACTGTAGATTCTAATAATGGAGAAGGAGTTACTATTGGTCAAGTAAGTCAAAATTGTGGTACTATTTTCTTTACAGGAGGAAGCATTTTTAACCAAGGTTGTTTTAATGAAGATGTAAGTATACCTTTCTTTTTTGAGCCTGCAGATCAAACATCGTCTAACGGAAGAGTATTTGTAGACCTAACTGAATATTCCTGCCTTGCAGAAGATAGAGTTTCTTCTAGGTTATTTACAGTAGAAGGTGTTGGTACCTACTCTGGTGCGTCTAGTATGGTAGAATTAACCTATACTATAACTCAATTGGGAGACGATGTTCCAGATGACGAAAGAGTAACTACAGGTACATTAATTATTAGACCTTTATAATAAAAGATCAATCAAAGCATATTAAAACAAGAATTATGAAACATACAAAGCATATTAAATGGTCTTTATTCTTAGTGATTTTTACATTATTTTTTAATTACTCGTGTGTAGATAACCAAGAATTTATAAGTGAAACAACAGATACAGATGGAGACGGTTTGTTTGATACTTTAGATGAATTTCCTGAAGACCCATGTTTACCTGTTCAAAGTGCAGACTATACTGGGTTTGACGTTTTTAGTACAGTGTGGCAAAATGCAGATTGTGACGGAGACGGAATGACGAACGCAGAGGAATTTGAAAGTAAGACGCGTAGTCCTTATGTAAATGAAGAAACAGATACAGATGGAGATGGTCTTCCAGATTTTATGGATGAAGCACCAAACGACCCTTGCATTCCTGCTGCTGATGAAGGGTATACAGGCTTTGATTCGACTAACGAAATTTGGGGGAATTCAGATTGTGATGAAGATGGAATTTCTAATTTAGATGAATTTAATAGTGGAACAGATCCTTACAAAGGGTGTAATTTAGATTTCGATTTTTCTAATTTCGAAGGAGAATTACAAGCTTCAGATTCTAATAACGGAGACAATATTATAATATCTACCTTGTTAGTAAGTTGTAATGAGATATCAATAAGTGGAGACTTTCTAAATTTAGGATGTACAAATGAAGATATTCAATTTCTAATGCGTTTAGAGCCATTTGTAGATGGGGGTAGTGAAGGTGATGCTATTATTGAAAATGCAACTTTTAGCTGTACAAACGAAGCAGGGGAAACTGTAGATTATACGTTTAACGCTAGTGGTTTTTTTAGTGGTAACGATGGTTTTATGGAATTTTTCGGATACACATTAGAAAGTGGAGGAGAAACTGTTAACGGAAATTTATTTATCAATCAAGTTTCTGAAGGTGGAGATAGAGATAGATGTAGTTTTGAAGGAGAATACAATAGTATTGTAAATACTGATCAAGGTGAAAGTTTTGGTATAGCTATTTTAACTCAAAACCCAGAAAATTGTAATGAGTATACATTGTCTGGAGATTTTCTAGCTTTAGGTTGTGCAAACGATTTAGAAATAGGAGTGTTTTTTGGAGAAGAATCAAATGGAAGCGAGGTCATTATATCTGAAACAACTTTTACATGTGAGAATGGTAGTGGAGCTACAGTAGAATATACTTTTAGAGCTTTTGGAGGATATTCAAACGAAGAAGGTTTTATAGAGTTTTCTGAATTTACACTAACAGACGATTCTGGAACGGTAAGTAATGGAACTATATTTTTTGAACCACTATAATAGGTGAAGTAGTAGAATATAAATAGTATCGTCAACTGTCTGAAGTAATTGGATAACTATACCCTAGACAGTTTGAAATTATAGAAATATATGAAAAAATGGAATCTGATTTTTATCGCTTTACTTGCATTTACTGGTTGCAAAACCAGTAGTAAAAAAGAATCAAATAGTTTAGATGATAAACTTGCTGTAAAGAATCAAAATACCAATATACCTCCTTTGTTTAAAAACTCTATTGCTTCAACAGATATAGATTTTATTAAATCTACAGATCCAGATGCTTTTTTAGGTTTGACATACATTGGACAAGATATTAAAGAAATGCCAGGTGCAGAAAGTGGTGAGTTGATGGATGAAAACACGTATGTTTTTAAAACTAATTTTAAGGATAATAAGAAAATAGAAATATGGGCACATAGTGATTTCGGAAATAAAGAAGCTGCTGAAATTTATGTAAAAAACCTGACCAATAAGTTGGGGAAACTTCCAAGTTTTATGAGAAATTCTCTAGATCATGTGGTGATACATAAAGGCAATTCTACTGCTTTTGCAGAAGATGCTGGAAGGTTTTTTGTATTGTATTCAGATAATATGGATGTAAGAATTAGAAATAAAGACTTAGAAGAAACCGTTTTTCACGAAAGCATTCATGTAGCATTGGATTTAACATACGCAAAAAATGTTTCTTGGAAAAAAGCACAAGATGCAGATGGAACTTTTATTACAGAATATGCAAAAAGCAGGCCTAATAAAGAAGACTTGGCTGAAACTGCAATTTTTGTATACACAATGATAAAGTATCCTGGAAGATTATCTACAGATATAGAAGATTGGGTAAAAACAAATATCCCAAACCGGTATGCATTTTTAAAGGAAATTTTAAATTAATAAACACAAAAAGAAATAATGTTTTATAACGACTATATGTTAGGTATATTACATAAAATTTAATCTTATAATGAAAAAAATAATAGTATTTAATTTATTTTTTATAGCAATGTTAGTAACGCTTGTTGTTAGCTGTAATCAAAGTGAAGGTCCAGTAATAAGAGAAGATCTTATAGTTGATGATAGTAAAGATTCTGAAGATCCCATAACTATGATTTCTAAAGATACTTTAAGAATACCAGTTGTACATCATATTTCTAGAAACAATAGTGGAGGTAATGCAGCAACTAATTCACAAAGAGTAGCTAAAATAATGAGAGATGTTAATTCGAATTTTAAGTCAAGTAAAATTCAGTTTTTTACTAGAGCAATAAAATTTGTAAATAATTCTCAATGGAACGCCCAGTTTGTAAAACAAGATGATTTTACAACAAGTAAAGTACTTGCTTCATTTGAAGATGAAACCGCTCTAAACATTTTTTATTTTGAAAACCTAGCAAATAGACGTAATGGACAAATTACAGGAAGTTTAGGAGCTACTGCTTTGTTTCCAAATCAAGGAAACAATTTAAAATTAAGCGCATCGGCTTTTTCTATAGAAAATACGGCAACAACAACTCACGAAATAGGTCATTATTTGGGCTTGTACCATACAGACGACGATTTTAGAGATAGCCAAGGACGCATAGAATTGGTAGATGGTTCTAATTGTAGTGAAGCAGGAGACAAAATATGTGATACGCCAGCTTCCCCAGATTTAAATGATAGCAATATAGATGAACCCACATGCAATTATGTAGGTACAGAAACAGATCCTGTTGGAGTGCCTTATAATCCAGATACTTTAAATTTTATGACACAATGGGCAGGAACCGATTCTGATGGATCATTATGTCGTAGAAGATTTAGTGCAGGACAGGTAGAAAAAATGATAGCTGTACTTGAAAACGAAAGAAGTTATTTAATAACAAAAGAATAATAAGATTTAAAAAAGGCTCCTATCTTATTTTAATTAAAAACAAACAAATTTTAGTTTGAGTGATTTTTTGAACCTAGAACTTGCGTCGAGAATTTTTCTTTTTAAGAATTTTCTGCTGTTGATGCAAGTTCTATTTTTAACTTTACAGCGTATCCCTTTTTAAAAGATATAAATTATATATACCATAACCTTTAATTTATGAGAATTACTACTTTAATATTGCTTCTTCTTTACTACATTTTACCGTTACAAAGTCAATATAATTTGTATATGCCTAGAGAGTTTCAAAAGGCATATCAAAATAAAACAAGATCTTTTACGGGTAAACCAGGAGAAAATTATTGGCAGAATACTATTGTTTATAATATTAATGTTGAAGTAGTGCCAAATTCTTGGAGTATTACAGGTAAACAGACTGTTGTCTATACAAATAATAGTAACGATAGTCTTTATAATATTTACATAAAAATGCATCCAAATCATTATAAAAAAGGAGGCTTAAGAGCAAATGAGATTCCTTTAGAAGATTTGACTAATGGAATGCAGATTGCAGATATTAAACTAAATGAGGAAAGTGTTGGAATTCAAAATATCAACAAGTCTACAAATCTAGCACCAGAAAATATAGATAAAGTAAAAAAGTCAGATCAAATTACAATTACAGAAAGATCTTCTTATATAAGGTTAAACTTAAAGAAACCACTACATCCAAAATCTAAAACCACTATAAGTATGAGTTGGCAAACTCAAATGCCTTCTGTTTACGTAAACAGAATGGGGGCGTATGATGGTAAAAGCGCTTTTGTAGGGTATTGGTATCCACAAATAGCAGTTTACGATGATATAGATGGTTGGGATAGTAGTGAATATACTGGAGCTCAAGAGTATTACACAGATTATTCAGATTATAACGTAAATATTA
>CAYPHE010000038.1:1995-14092 GCA_964410075.1 uncultured Polaribacter sp. | reverse complement strand
AACTCTAAAATGGCCAAATGATAGGAACCAATATTAATGTTGTAATTAAAAAGATAAGTAACAACGGAAACCCAACTTTAAAATAATCCATAAACTTATAATTTCCGGCACTCATTACCATAGCATTTGTGGTGGTGCCAATAGGTGTTAAAAATGCTGTTGAAGCACTAATGGCAATGGTTATTAGTAGTGGTTCTGGAGAAATTTGTAAAGAATTTGCAGCCAATAAAACAATAGGTGTCATTAAAACGGCAGTTGCAGAATTGTTTATAAATTGGCTAAACGTTGTGGTTAATAAAAACACACCACCTAAAAGCATAACCGGATTTCCCTTTCCTAAAACGTCTATTAACGAATTAGAAATTAGTTGTGCAGCTCCTGTCTTTTGTATGGCAACTCCCATAGGAATCATAGCCGCAATCATAATTACGCTTGTCCAGCTAATGGTTTTGTAAGCTTTAGAAAAAGGTACACAACCTGTAAATAATACAATTCCTGCAGAAATTAATGCTGCAATTGACCCAGGTACTACTTTAAAAACCAATAAAGCAATCATTAAAAGTAGAGCTCCTAAAGCAATAAACGATTTTGGAGTTAGTTTGTCTACATCTTTAAGCATTTCTTCTGGTCTACCACAAACCACAATGTTTTTGTAATAATTTCTTAGTTTTTCAATATTTTCCCAAGATCCTCTTACAATAAAACTATCGCCAGCATTTACACGCATAACGTCTTCTAAAAATGGTTTTTGATGCCTTGATGCAGCCAACAATTGAATTCCGTAACGTTTAAAATGTTCTTTTAGTTTAATTTCTCTTCCTACTAAAAAAGACTTTGGAGTTACTAAAACTTCAGAAATACCCACCTCTTGATTGATTAAGTTTTCTCTTAATTCGTTTTCAGCAGAAGTTGTAGGTAAAATTGCCAATCTAAAAGTAATCATCAATCGGTTAATATCTTCTGTATCTCCTTTAACAGTAATTACATCATGGTATCTTAGTTCTGTACTCCCATCGGGAATTTCTTTAAACGCTTGTGTTCCTTTTAAAGGATTTGGGTGTCTTCTTTTTAAACGTACAATGTAAATTTTGTACTTTTTTTCTAAGTCCCAATTTTTAATTTTTGTATTAATTAATGGCGAATTAGAACGAATTCTTAACTGAAAATAATCATTTTCAATTTTGTAAGCATCAATCCATTCGTGTAAAGTAGAATCTATATTAATGGGTTTGTTATTGGTTTTGTTTTTTGGTAAAATTTTAAAGCCAACATATCTAAAATATACAATAGCAATAATTAGCAATGGTAAGCCAATTAAACCAAATTCAAAAAAAGAAAAACCCTCGTAACCAGCTTCTATTAAAGCATTGTTTGCAATAATGTTTGGGGGAGTTCCGGTAAGGGTTAATAAACCACCTGTGTTAGAACCAAACGCAACAGGAATTAATATTTTAGATGGCATGGTGCCAATACTCCAAGCAGAAGAAATTGATGCAGGTAATAGAGTAGCCACTGTACCTGTATTACTTACAAAACCAGATAAAACTCCAGAGCCTAAGGTGATAATTACTAATAGTTTAGGAATACTTTTTCCAGCCAATTCAATTAGTTTTTTTCCTGCTAAAGCTGTCCAACCTGTTTGCGACAGTCCTTCACCAATTATAAAAAGAGCGGCAATCATAATTACAGTCGGGTTACTAAAACCACTTAACGTTTCGCTAGTGTCTAATATTCCAAAAAGAAACAGACTAATCATAGAAACAAGTGCAATAACATCTGGAGAATATTTTCCCCAGACAAATAAAGCAATTGTAACAGCAAGAATAATTAACATTGTAGTCATCATATGTAATAGTTAGTTTTTATAATGTAAAATTATTGTTTAAAGCTAGTGGTTTTTATGACGAATATCAGGTAATATAAGATTGTTTAATTTTTATGATAATATCATTTTTAAGAGGTAATTTTTTGAATATCAGAAAAGAAAACGAAATAGTATTTTACTTTTAAAAGTTTTTAATCTACAATAGTTATTTTTGATTGTAATTAATAGTAGAAAAAGAAGACATACTCAACAAAATCAAATACATGAAATTAGATATTTTAGCTTTTGGAGCGCACCCTGATGATATAGAATTAAGTTGTGGTGCAACAGTTGCAAAAGAAGTTGCTTTAGGTAAAAAAGTAGGCATTGTAGATTTAACTAGAGGCGAATTAGGAACTCGTGGTTCTGCAGAAATTCGTGATAAAGAGGCAAGTGATGCAGCCAAAATTTTAGGTGTTGCTGTAAGAGAAAATTTAGAATTTGCAGATGGTTTTTTTACAAATGATAAAGTACATCAATTAGAAATTATTAAAATGGTTCGCAAATACCAGCCAGATATTGTATTGTGTAATGCTATTGATGATAGGCATATAGACCATGCAAAAGGGAGTAAACTGGTTTCTGATGCCTGTTTTTTAAGTGGGTTGCTTAAAATTGAAACGGAATTAGATGATGTAGTTCAAGAAAAATGGAGGCCAAAGCATGTATACCATTACATACAGTGGAAAAATATAGAACCCGATTTTGTAGTAGACGTAACAAATTATATAGATATAAAAAGAGATGCTATTGCTGCTTATAAATCGCAATTTTACGATCCCAAAAGTAACGAGCCAGAAACTCCAATTACCAGTAAAAATTTTACAGAAAGTGTGTTGTATAGAGCAAGAGATTTAGGTAGGCTAATTGGTACTGAATATGGAGAGGGTTTTACTACAGAACGTTATCCTGCAGTAGACACTTTAGGAGATTTGATTTAGAGTAAATCGATTCTCCTCGATTTTATTTTAGAGAAAATAAAAAACATAAAATAAGAAAGATTTTTTATTTTTTGTTTTTCGCAAAACATAAAAACAATTATATTTGCACCCGCTAACAGCAAATGGTGATTGTAGCTCAGCTGGTTAGAGCGCCGGATTGTGGTTCCGGAGGTCGCCGGTTCGAAACCGGTCTTTCACCCAAAAAGACAAAGCCTTTTCAAATTATTGAAAAGGCTTTTTTTGTGGTTTTTATATTGCTTTTTTAGTGTAATTGCAATGCAAGCAAGAGTTCAAATAGAAGTTCTCTATTTCTTATACACACTCGGATTGTGTTTTTCCATATAGAATTCAGGATTAGGTACTTCTGTAAAACCAAACTTTTTATAAAGCCATTCGGCTGTATTGGTCAACAAAATCCAGCGTCTTAATCCTTGAAGGTTAGGATGTTCCATTATTTCATTTATCATCCATTTACTTAATCCCTTTCCCCTATATTCCTCTAAAATATAAACATCTCCCAAATATGCAATAGTTGAATAATCTGATATTATTCTAGCAAAGCCAATTTGCTTGTTTTTATAGTAAAGACCAAAATTCAAAGAATTTTCAATTGATGTTTTTAAAGTATTGATTGGAATTCCGTTAGCCCAATCAGTTTCGTTTGCAAGGAATTTGTGAATACTTAAAATATCTAATTTATCCTTGTCAGTAGAAATTGTATAGTCATTTCTGTGTGTTTCTCTAATTTTCATTCGAGTTCCTTAATTAATATCAACTTAGAATATCAAATATTACTCCTACCATAAGTAGGAGTTTAAATGCAATTTAAAAGGATTCCTGCTTTCGCAGGAAAAACAAGAAAAATTGAGGTAATCTTAGTTGTTTACTAGCACCCAACTCCCTTGTTCTAATAAAGGAATAGCCTGCTTAAACTTTACTTCTTTTTCCTCACCACTCATTACATTTTTAATGGTAACACGCTCGTTTCTACCAATTTTTGGCTGTTCTCTTACAATGGTTTCAACAGGAGCAGATTCTTGTTGTCTAGAATTTGCAATTGCTTGTTCAGTTGTATTTTGAACATCTTGTTTCGATAAATTTAAACGTTCTCTTTTTTGTTGACGTGCTTCAGAAATTTGATTTGCGTCTTGAGCAGGTAATTCTCCTTTAAATAAGAAAGATAAAACCTCTTTATTAATTTCATCTACCGTTTGTTTAAACAATTCAAAAGCTTCAAACTTATAGATTAATAATGGATCTTTTTGTTCGTAAGATGCATTTTGAACAGACTGTTTTAAATCATCCATTTTACGCAAATGATCTTTCCAGTTTTCGTCTATAATTGCTAACGTAATGTTTTTCTCGAAATCTGTAATTAACGATTTTCCTTCGCTTTCGTAAGCTTCTTTTAAGCTGGTTACTACACGTAATGTTTTTACACCATCTGTAAATGGAACAACAATACGTTCGTAACGTTCGCCTTCGTTTTCAAAAACATTTTTAATTACAGGATATGCCAAAACAGCATTTCTTTCGATTTTATCTTTGTAATGTTTTGTAATTACTTCATACAATTCATCAGCCAATTCTTTTTCCGATTTATTGTTAAAATCTTCTTCAGAAAAAGGAGAAGTCATGGATGAAAAACGAATCAATTCAAACTCAAAATTTTGAAAATCTTTGACAGCTTTATTATTATTGATAATAGATTCACAAGTATCGTAAATCATATTAGCAATGTCTACCTGTAAGCGCTTTCCATCTAAAGCATTTCGTCTTCTTTTATAGATAAACTCACGTTGAGAGTTCATAATATCATCATACTCTAATAAACGTTTACGAATACCAAAGTTGTTTTCTTCTACTTTTTTCTGAGCACGTTCAATAGATTTAGAAATCATAGAATGTTGAATAACTTCACCTTCTTTTAGACCCATTCTATCCATCATTTTGGCAATTCTATCTGAACCAAACAAACGCATTAAGTTGTCATCTAAAGCAACGTAGAATTGAGAAGAACCTACATCTCCTTGACGACCAGCACGTCCTCTTAACTGCCTGTCAACTCTTCGAGAATCATGACGCTCTGTACCAATAATTGCAAGACCACCAGCTTCTTTTACTTCTTTAGATAATTTAATATCTGTACCACGACCAGCCATGTTTGTTGCAATAGTTACTACACCAGGTTTACCAGCTTCTGCAACTACAACTGCTTCTCTTATGTGTAGATTTGCATTTAAAATGTTATGTGGAATCTTACGCATTTGTAACATTCTACCTAACAATTCTGAGATTTCTACAGAAGTGGTACCCACTAAAACTGGGCGATTTTCTGCAACCAACTTTACGATATCATCTATAACTGCATTATATTTTTCTCGTGCTGTTTTGTAAACCAAATCATCTTTATCGTCTCTTTGAATTGGCTTGTTTGTTGGAATTTCTACAACGTCTAATTCGTAAATTTCCCAGAATTCACCAGCTTCTGTAATGGCAGTACCTGTCATTCCAGATAATTTACGGTACATTCTAAAGTAATTCTGTAATGTTACTGTAGCAAAAGTTTGAGTGGCATCTTCAATTTTTACATTTTCTTTGGCTTCAATCGCTTGGTGTAAACCGTCTGAATATCGACGCCCATCCATAATACGACCCGTTTGCTCATCAACAATCATTACTTTGTTGTCCATTACCACGTACTCCACATCTTTTTCGAAAACAGTATATGCTTTCAATAATTGATTCATGGTATGAATGCGCTCACTTTTTATGCTAAAGTCTTTGTATAATTCTTCTTTTTTACTGGCTTTTTCTTCTGGAGAAATTTCAGCATTATCAATTTCGCCAATTTTTACACCAATATCTGGTAATACAAAAAAGGTATCGTTATTTGTTTTTTGAGAAAGATGTGCAATTCCCTTATCTGTTAAATCAATTTGATTGTTTTTTTCTTCTACAACAAACCACAAATCTTCATCAATCTCTGGCATCAACTTATTGTTGTCTGCCATATAAGTATTTTCCGTTTTTTGAAGAATTTGTTTAATTCCTTCTTGCGATAAAAATTTAATTAACGCTTTGTTTTTTGGTAAACCTCTATAAACTCTTAATAATAATTTTCCGCCTTCTTTGTCATCTCCATTGGCTAATAATTTTTTAGCTTCTGCCAAAACACTTACCAAATGTTGTTTTTGCAAAGAAACGATATCGGCTACTAAAGGTTTTAGTTCGTTAAATTCGTGAACGTCTCCTTTGGGCACTGGTCCAGAAATAATTAACGGAGTTCTAGCGTCATCAATTAAAACAGAATCTACTTCATCTATAATAGCATAATTTGGTGTTCTTTGTACCAAATCGTCTTTAGAGCTTGCCATATTATCACGCAAGTAATCAAAACCAAATTCATTATTTGTTCCGTAGGTAATATCTGCATTGTAAGCTTTTCTTCTCTCATCAGAATTCGGTTGATGATAATCGATACAATCTGTAGTTAAACCATGAAACTCAAAAATAGGAGCCATCCAAGCTTTATCACGTTTTGCTAAGTAGTCGTTTACAGTAACTACATGAACTCCATTACCCGTTAAAGCATTTAAATAAACGGGTAGGGTAGATACCAATGTTTTTCCTTCACCCGTCATCATTTCAGCAATTTTACCTTGGTGTAAAACAGAACCTCCAATTAATTGAACATCGTAATGAATCATGTCCCAAGTAACAGGTTTACCCGCAGCATCCCAAGAATTTGCCCAGTAAGCTTTATCTCCTTCTAAAGCAATATGTTCTCTATCCGCAGAAAGTTCTCTGTCAAATGCAGTAGCTGTCACTTCTATTTCTTCGTTATTTACAAAACGTTTTGCAGTTTCTTTTATAACGGCAAACGCCTCTGGCATAATATCTAACAATACTTCTTCAGAAACTTTGTAGGCTTCGTCTTTTAAGGAATCAATTTCTGAATAAATTTCTTCTTGTCTATCAATTTCTGCAGTTTTAGCTTCTTCTTCTAGTGAAAGAATTTTATCATTAAACGTAGCAGTAGCTTGTTTAATTTTATCCTTAAATTCTTGTGTTTTTGCTCTTAGCAAATCATGAGAAAGGTTGCTAATTTCGCTTTCGAAAGTTTTTACTTTGTCTACAATTGGTTGTAAACTTTTTAAATCTTTTTGTTGTTTGTCTCCTACAAAAAGTTTGATCACAGAATTTAAAATACTCATTTAATATATGTTTTGTCAGTTTGTAAAACTGTATTTTTTTCGAAATAATTTAAGGTCTAAAAATAGTTGAATTTTCTAGAATTTTAGTTGAAAATAGAACAAAAAAAAAGCCTCTTTTTAGAGACTTTTAGTATTTGTAGTTACTTTATAACTTTAGTATTCATCTTCGTTCCAAAGATAATCGTCTTCTGTCGGATAATCTGGCCAGATTTCTATAATAGAATCGTAAGCATCTCCTTCGTCTTCTATATCTTGTAAGTTTTCTACAACTTCTAAAGGCGCTCCAGTTCTAATAGCGTAATCTATCAACTCGTCTTTTGTAGCTGGCCAAGGTGCGTCTGCTAAATATGATGCTAATTCTAATGTCCAATACATTTCTTCTTGAATTAAATTTTTGCAAAAATAATTTTTTTACTCAATTATGCAAGTCTTTTTTTAGAAATTAATTTATGTGAAAAGAACTTATTATTTTTTCTGAGGAATCCACTTGATTTCCTCTATCTGTAAGTCTTTAGACAACTTTCGTGCCAGTACAAAAAGAAAGTCAGAAAGTCGGTTTAAGTATTTTATGATGGCTAAATCAATAATTTCTTCGTCATTTAACGCTACAACTAAGCGTTCTGCCCTTCTACAAATGCATCTAGCTATGTGACAGAATGACACTGTTTGATGTCCTCCAGGTAAAATAAAATGTGTCATTTGTGGGAGATTAGCATCCATTTCATCGATTTTACCTTCTAAATAAATGATTGCATCTTCGTTAATTGTAAAAATAGTTAAACGCTCTTTTCCGTTTTTTAAGGTTTCTTTTTCTTTTGGAGTAGCTAACATGGCCCCGATTACAAACAATTCGTTCTGAATTTTTAAGAGAGTGTTTTTTGTTGTTTCATCAATTTTTTGATCTTTTATAAGCCCTATGTAAGAATTAAGTTCGTCTAAAGTTCCATAACTTTCTATACGAGCATTGTATTTTTTAACTCTTGTTCCACCAAATAAAGCGGTTTCTCCAGCATCACCAGTTTTTGTGTATATTTTCATTTTTTTATTTCAAAGTGCCAAAGTTATAAAGTTTCAAAGTTTCAAAAGTTTAACTTAACAAGTTTTAACAATTAGGCTCTAATTTTAAAGTGTTCTTTAGCTTGTTCTTTTCTAAAAAAGGCAATTCCGAAATGAAAAACGTCTACGGTAACTGTAACTTCTGGATGATTTTTAATAATGCTCCACGCTTCCTGCATTTCTGAATTCCAATATATATCATCAAAAATCCAAAAAGAATTGTTGTTTTTTGAAGGCAAACAAGTTTCAAAATATTCTAATGTAGCTTCTTTGGTATGATTGCCATCAAAATAAATACAATCTAAGTTTTGCTGGAGTATCTTTTTAGATAGTGTCTTTTTGAAATTGCCAACAACAATTTTAGTATTGTTAAATTTATTTTTTTTGAAATATTCTTTAGCAATTTCAGCAGTTTGTTCGCAGCCTTCTAAAGTAATTAAATGGGCTTTTGGGTTTGCTATGGCAAATACAGATGTTCCTAAGCCTATAGAAGTTCCTATTTCAAGTATATTATTTGGTTTAAAATAGCTAATTATTTTGAGGATAAGTTTTGCTTTTTTATTAGTAATTCCTGCAACCTTAGCAATTTTAGAAACTTTTCTGTTATGGTCTTTAAATACTTTAGAGCCAGCACCAAAGTCTGTAATTGTTATTATTCTACCATCATTAAAATAATCTTTTCTAATTTTTAGAAAATCATTCCATTTCGTAGAAAAAACTTTTTTGTAAAAACAATCCGTTACTAGTTTAAAAACAAAAGGAGAATGTACACCATGTTGATTCGTTGACTGAATTAGAAATTTAATGTAACTAAAAATTATTTGTAGCATAAATTCAAAAAAACGAAATTAAAATAAATTATAGCATTTACCCGATAAAAAGTATATTTGTGTTTTTACGTATTCTATTCAAATGAAAAAATACTTTTTAGTTTTTTTGCTTTTACTTTTAGTTACCTCTTGTATACCAAGTAAAGATGTAATTTATTTTCAAGGAGATGTATCCAATAAAGAAAATATAAAAAGAATAAACAACATACCTTACAAGCTACAAATTGATGATATTTTAGATATACAAATAAGTTCTTCAGATTCAGAATTAACAGAATCTTTTCAGAAGAGTCAAACAGGGAATGTTGGTGGATTAGGAGGTGGTCAGGGACAAGGAGCTGGGTATTTTTCTGGTTATAGTATAGACAGTTATGGAAATATAAGATTACCTGTGTTAGGGGAAATTAATGTTTTAGGATATACAACTACTGAAGTAAGAAAAAAAATTGAAAAAGAATTAAATAAATATTTTACAAAAGGAGGAAATCCTTTTGTAAGTGTAAAATTATTTGGAATAAATTATACTATTTTAGGAGAAATTAATGGACCTGGACCAAATGTGATTTTTCAAAATAAAGTCTCAATTATTGAAGCTATTGCAAATTCTGGAGATATTACAGATTTAGGTAATAGAAAAGAAGTTGAAATATTTAGAAATAGTATTTCTGGAGTGCAAAAATATACAATTGATTTGACTACAATTGACGTGTTTAATTCGGATATCTTTTATTTAAAGCCTAATGATTACATATACATAAGACCTTTGAAACAAAAATTTTGGGGAACAGGAACAACAGGATTACAATCTTTAACCACCTTTGTTTCTATTTTTACATTAATTACTTCTACAATAATTTTAGCTAGAAACTTTTAAGATTTATGGATAATATAAATTTTTCTAAAATAAAAGAAACATCCAATACATTAGATTTAAAAGGATATGTTTTTAAAGTATTGGCTTATTGGAAATTATTTTTAGTTTCTTTTGTTATTGCTTTTGTAGTTGCTAAATTTATGAGTGGTTATAAAGCAAAAGTATATAGTTTAGCTACTACAATTTCAGTAAAAGAGGTAAATAATCCACTTTTTTCAACAGGTACTAATATTGCATTTAATTGGGGAGGGGCAAGTGACGAAGTTGAAACAGTAAGAGTTATTCTACTATCGAGAACTCATAATGAAAAAGTAGTAAAAAAACTTAAATTTTATATTCAATATATCCAAGAAGGTAAATATAGACAGGAAGATGTTTATGGTTATACTCCTTTTGTGGTTGACCTAAATGATACAAAACCCCAACTCTTTGGGAAACTAATTACTATTGAATTGATAAGTATTGATACCTATAGATTATCTTTTGATTTTAATGAATCTTTAAATAATACTTTAATTAATTATAGTAACAATACCTTTTCGAATTATGTATCTAATGAGCTGTCTTTTTCAAAAGAATTTAAAGTAGGAGAGCAGTTAGATTTTCCTTTTTTAAACTTTACCTTAAAACAGGTGAGACCATTTGAGGTTGGTAAAAAATATTATATACGATTTGCAAGTTTTGATGGAACAGTTAGTGGAAATAAAAGTATTTCTGTAAATAGTCTAACCAAAGCAGCTTCTATGCTAACATTATCTAAAAGTGGTGGTAATAAAGCAAGAATTGTAGATTATTTAAATGCAACGGTACAAGTTTTAGAAGAAGATAAAAAGGCTCAAAAAATTGCTTATGCAGTTAAGACTCAGCAATATATAGATACATTGTTTGCATCTGAAACTGAGAGGTTAAAAACTTTGGAAAAGAATCTTGGAGAGTATAAAGTTTCTAATAATATTTTTGATTTATCAAACCAAGGAAGTACTATTTATGAAGAAACTCTAGAACTAAAAAAGCAAAAGATAGAACTAAAAAATTATAACGATTATTTAGCTAATTTAAAGAACTACATATCACCAAGAAATCAATTTGACTCAAATACAATTCCTGTTCCTGCTATGATTTCAGTTCAAGATCCTAAAATAGGAGTCAGTCTATCTGAACTAATTTTAAAATCTAGTTTTAGAGAAGGTTTGAGAAATTCAGTTACTGATAATCACCCTGATATCATAAAAATAGATAATGAAATAAATATTATAAAGAATAACATTTTAGAGAATATATCTTCTCTTATAAAGTTGAATAGCACGAGAATTTCAAGAATAAATACAGAGCTTAAAGACTATAATTCTAAACTGAAAAAATTACCTCAAACAGAACAGACTTTAATTACATACCAAAGAGATTATTCTATATCAGAAGCAAACTATAATTATTTGAAACAAAAAAGTTATGAAGCTGGTACCGCAATTGCAGCAAACGTTTCTGATGTTAAAATTATTGATACTGCTAAAGATTTAGGTAAGGGTCCCGATTATCCAAAACCTATGTACAATTATACATTGGCTTTAATTTTTGGTTCTATTATTCCTTTATTTTTTATAATTGTTAGAGAGTTATTAGATAATAAAATTCATACAGCAGAAGATATTACTAATAATTATGCTATTCCTGTTTTAGGAGTTATAGGAAGAAATACAGGAAATAATAATTTGGCTGTTTTTGAAAGGCCAAAATCGTCTGTAGCAGAATCTTTTCGTGCAATACGTTCTAATATTCAGTTTTTATTTAAAAGTACTGATGAGAACAAATCGAAAACACTATTACTTACTTCTTCTGTTAGTGGAGAAGGTAAAACAATGATTTCGATAAATATGGCAACTGTTTTTGCTTTAAGTGGAAAGAAGACAGTGCTAATTGGTTTAGATTTAAGAAAACCAAAAATTTATGATGACTTTGATTTACCTAATGATATAGGCGTTGTAAATCATTTAATAAAACAAAAGAGTTTACAGGAAATTATTACCCCTACTAAAATTCCAAATTTAGATATTATTTTATCAGGACCTATTCCTCCTAATCCATCAGAATTACTATTAAATGAAACTTCTGATAATATGATTAAAACTCTTCAAAAAGATTATGATTACGTTATCATCGATACACCTCCAGTTGGTTTGGTTTCAGATGCACTAGAATTGTTTAAGTATGCAGATGCTATTGTTTACGTTGTTAGACAGGGTTATACCGAAAAAGGTATGATGAAAATGATTGATAATAAATACCAAAGTAAAGAGGTATCTAATATTAGTTATGTG
>CAYPHE010000038.1:0-1895 GCA_964410075.1 uncultured Polaribacter sp. | reverse complement strand
GGCTATGGTTACGGTTATGGTTACGGCTACGGAAAATACGGAAATGGGTACCATGAAAATGAAGAGCCTAAAGGAGTTTTCTCTAAAATAAAAAGTCTGTTTAAAACCAATGATGAATAAAATAAAAAGGACGTTTAATTTTTTAAACGTCCTTTTTATTTTTATATGATTTGGAAAATTATAAACTTCCTGTCATTGCTTCTGGTTTTACCCATTCGTCATATTCTTCTGGAGTAACATACCCTAAATTAACAGCTTCTTCTTTTAAAGTAGTTCCGTTTTTATGAGCTGTATTGGCAATTTCTGCGGCCTTATAGTAACCAATTTTTGTATTTAAAGCGGTTACTAACATTAGTGAATTATTTACCAATTCTGTAATTCTAGAATGATTTGGTTCAATTCCAGCAGCACAATGCTCATCAAAAGAACGACAAGCATCTCCAATTAATTGAGCAGATTGTAATACGTTTGCTGCCATAACTGGTTTAAAAACATTTAATTCGTAATGACCTTGAGTTCCTCCAACTGTTACAGCAACATCGTTACCCATAACTTGAGCACAAACCATTGTCATCGCTTCACATTGGGTAGGATTTACTTTTCCAGGCATTATTGAAGACCCAGGTTCGTTTGCAGGAATAATTAATTCTCCAATTCCAGAACGAGGCCCAGAAGCCATCAAACGGATATCATTAGCAATCTTATTTAAAGAAACTGCAACTTGTTTTAATGCTCCGTGTGTTTCTACTAAAGCATCATGAGCAGCT
Organism: uncultured Polaribacter sp.; assembly: GCA_964410075.1. Classification (GTDB taxonomy): domain Bacteria; phylum Bacteroidota; class Bacteroidia; order Flavobacteriales; family Flavobacteriaceae; genus Polaribacter. The sequence goes on along the minus strand of CAYPHE010000038.1, from coordinate 1,128 downwards.
AAAGCTTCAAATTTGTTTTCTGCTGTTACAAAAGGTAAACCAGAAAATTCAGCAATATATTTAGCAACTAAAACATCATAACCTTTTGGGGTGTTTAAACCTGTACCAACAGCAGTTCCTCCTAGTGCCAATTGACTTAAATGGCTTAATGTATTTTTAAGTGCCTTAATGCCAAAGTTTAATTGAGCAACATAACCAGAAAACTCTTGACCTAAAGTTAAAGGAGTAGCATCCATTAAATGGGTTCTACCAATTTTTACAACATCATTAAAAGCTTCAGATTTTTGTTTAAAGGTATCTCTTAATTGTTCAATTCCAGGAATAGTATTTTCTACAATTTTCTTGTAAGCAGCAATGTGCATTCCTGTTGGAAAAGTGTCGTTTGAAGATTGCGATTTGTTCACATCGTCATTTGGTTGAATAGTTTTTTCTCCTTCACCAATAACTTTTCCAGCAATTTCATGTGCTCTGTTGGCAATTACTTCGTTAACATTCATGTTAGACTGAGTTCCAGAACCTGTTTGCCAAATCACTAAAGGAAACTGGTCATCATGTTTTCCAGCTAAAATTTCATCACAAACTTTAGCGATTAAATCTCTTTTTTCTTCAGGAAGCACATTAAGTTCGCAATTGGTATAGGCAGCTGCTTTTTTTAAGTAAGCAAAACCATAAACAATTTCTAAAGGCATAGATGCAGGTGCACCAATTTTAAAATTATTTCTAGAACGTTCTGTTTGAGCCCCCCAATATTTATCTGCAGGAACATTTACAGGTCCCATTGTATCTTTTTCAACTCTGTATTTAGTCATTTTTTACTGAATTTTATAAAAAGCTAAATTACAAAAACTGCTAAATTAGATTGATTTTCAATTGGTAAATTATACAGAAATTATTAATTAATTTTTTGATGAAAATAAAATTATACATTACTTTTGTAAAAAATTAAAGTAAAATGGTAGATTTAGATTTTTCTCAATTTTCAGGATTAGTATTGTTCATGTTTATCTTTACAGCAGGATTCTGGTTGTTGATATTTTTGTTAACATTTGTAGTTCCTTATTGGATTGGTGGAACTATTTGGGAAAATTTTAAATTAAAGAAAGAAGCTAAAAAAGCTGCTGAAGGAAA
>CAYPHE010000037.1:0-14158 GCA_964410075.1 uncultured Polaribacter sp. | reverse complement strand
TTTTCTTATGAAATGGCAAAAAAAGCCATAATTTTATTGAAAAATGAAGGAAATGTATTGCCTTTAGACATGTCTAAAATTAAATCTTTAGCAGTTATTGGTCCTAATGCACATGAAGATAGACCTGCAAAAGGAACCTATTCTTTATTAGGTGGGTATTCAGGTTTGCCTCCTTATTATGTTTCTGCTTTAGATGGTATTAAAGCTAAGGTTGGTAATAAAGTAAAAATAAATTATGCAAAAGGGTGCGATTTATTAAGCAATTCAAAAGCAGGTTTTCCTGAAGCAATTGCAGCTGCTAAAAAATCGGATGCTGTAATTTTAGTGATTGGTGGTTCTAGAAGAACTGGTGGTGAAGGTGCAGATAGAGATAATTTAGATTTGTACGGAGTGCAAAAAGAATTGGTAGCAGCAATACACAAAACAGGTAAACCTGTTGTAGCTGTTTTAATTAATGGTAGACCATTGTCAATTAATTATGTGGCAGAAAATATTCCTTCAATCTTAGAGACTTGGTATTTAGGTATGCGTTCTGGAGATGCTATTGCAGATGCTATTTTTGGTGATGTAAATCCTGGAGGAAAATTAACTGTTTCTTTTCCAAGATCTGTGGGGCAACTTCCTGTAACTTATTTAGAAAGACCAGATTTTATTGGTTCTGGTAAAGGGTTGTTTATAGACAGTGATAAAAGCCCTTTATTTCCTTTTGGATACGGATTAAGTTATACTACATTTAAATATAGTACTCCAAAATTTGAAAACGCTACTATTGAAACAGATGGAAGTACAACGGTTTCTGTAGAGGTTACCAATACAGGTAAAAGAGCAGGAGATGAAATTGTACAAATGTATGTAAGAGATGACTTTGCTTCTGTAGGGCGTTACAATAAAATGTTGAAAGGTTTTGAACGTATATCATTACAACCAGGAGAAACAAAAACGGTTACTTTTACCTTAGGTTTTGATGAGTTAAACATCTTAAATCAACAAATGAAAAAAGTGGTAGAACCAGGTACTTTTACAATTTCTGTAGGAGCATCTTCTCAAGAAAGCGATCTTAAAAAAGTAACTTTAAGAGTAAAATAGTTCGTTTTTAATACCCGTTTGTTGGAAATGTGATTTTTTTAAATTGAGTTGTCATTGCTAATGTTTTTAGTATAAACTATGTAAGAACAGTTTTAGGAAACTCACTTTACATATGCTAAAAATACAAGAAAAAGTTCCTTTAAATAGAACTCAATCTTAATTCTCTTTTCTTAATAAATGGGTATCGTTAGGTTAAATATACATAAGTTTATAATTGTTGTTATTTACATTTTATTAGTAAATCACAGTATATCGCAAAGCAATATTTATAAATTTAATTATATTACTGATATTCAGGGTTTATCCCAAAATTCTATAATGGCCATGCATCAGGATAGATTGGGACAAATGTGGATAGGTACTAGAGATGGTTTAAATAAATATGATGGTGAGGAATTTACAGTATATAAGCATAGAAAGAAAGATTCCACATCAATTAGCAATAATAATATTCTTTCTATAGAAGAAGATAGTAATGGTTACATTTGGGTAGGGACATCTTACGGACTTAATAAATACAATCCTAAAAAAAATAAGTTTAAGACTTATTTTATCAATGAAGAGAGAGTATTTATTGGTAGTAATATGATTTCTGTAATTAAGCAATTATCAAATAACGAAATATGGATATGTACAGCTAACGGGATATCTATTTACCAAGAAGAATCAGATTCATTTAAAAGTGTTTTAGAAAAGAGAAATATTACATCTCTTCTAGAGACTAATTCAGGCGATATTATTGTAGGAACTAATAAAGGTTTACTGCGCTTAAATAATGGTGCTAAAAGTAATTTTGATTTCAAGCCCATAATAGGTTCAAAGGATTTATATATTCAAGATATTGTTGAAGGGAATACTGGGAATGTACTGGTTGGAACTCGAGAACACGGACTTTTAGAGTTAGATATTTCTAATGATACATTAAGTTCTTATTTCGATAAAAATTTAACAAAGGGTAAAAATCAAAATATTAGAAAGTTACTTTTTGATAATGAAGGTAAATTGTGGATAGCTACTTATAATGGGCTTCAAATATCAGAGCATAAAAACAATTTAAAAGTACTTTACAGCGATTATGACGATGAAAGGTCCATTAACGATAACTTTATAAAAACCTTATTTAAGGATAATCACGGAGTAATATGGGTTGGAACTTATTATGGAGGGGTAAATATGTGGACTCCCTCCAACAAAAATTTTATAAATATTACACAAAAATATTCTAAAGCAGGATTAAGTTTTAAAGTAGTAACTTCTATAGAGCAATATAAAGACTTTCTACTTTTTGGAACAGCAGGAGGTGGAATCTCTATTCTAAATCAAAAGACAAATAAAGTTGAATACGTTACAACAAAAAATACGCCAGCTTTAAAAGGAGATAACATAAAATCACTTTGTGTTACAGAAAATGAACAACTTTGGATAGGAACATTTACTAATGGAATAGCTATTTATGATTTAAATACTAAAAAAATTATAGAACTGCCTTTTCCAAGAGCTTTGGAACGTCTTTTAGAAAATGTAGGTGTATTTAGTATTGTTCAATATAATAGCAATATAATGTTGTTAGGAACAACTTCAAAAGGAATTATTAAATATAACACAGCTACAAATGAATATAAGATATTTAGCAGATTTACTAATCCTTCATTAACAAGTCATAATATAAAATCTATTAAAGTTGATGATATAGGTAATATTTGGGTTGGAACTGTACGTGGGTTAAATCGTATTTCTAAAAATGAGGTGATTACAAATTATATTTATAAAAAAGATTTAAAAGTTAAGTTTGAGATTAATGCTATTGTAGAAGGGGAGAATAATGTTTTATGGATTGGGACGTCAGAAGATGGACTTTTTAAGTTTGAGAATAATACATTTAAACCAATAGAATTAAAAGTAGGAGGCTCTTCAATAGATGGTATAAAAAGTATTCTTAAAGTAAAAGATAGTTGTTTCTGGATAAGTACTTACACACAAGGCATATTAAAATTCAACCCCAAAAACAATAAAATAAAGGCTTATTATACAAATAAAGATGGACTTGCAAGTAATCAATTTAATAGAAATGCCAGTTTAAAAGTAGGAGAATCTCAATTCTATTTTGGTAGTCCCGAAGGAGTAATATATTTTAATGAAAGCGACTTAATAAAAAATAACTACTCACCTAAGGTTATTATTACAGATTTAAAAATTAAGAACAGTTCTATTTCTGTTAATGATAAAGATAGTATATTAAAGAATACAATATCCTATACAGAAAAGATTGAACTAGATCATAATAAAGGAAACTTTAGTTTATCTTTTTCTATTCCAAGTTTTATAAACTCAAAAAGCAATAGTTATAAGTATCGTCTTAAGGGTTTAGAAACAGATTGGATAGAAACTTCAAATAATGAAGCCCATTATACCATCCAAAAACCTGGAGAATATATTTTTGAAGTAAAAGGAATTAATAGCGACGGTATTATAAATGAAACGGCTACTAAATTAATTATTCTAGTAAAACCTGCACCTTGGTTTTCTTGGTGGGCCTATACAATTTATATTTTAGCAATAATTTCAATAATGTATTATTTGTTAAGTGTTTCTAAATCTAAAACAAAATTGAAACATGAATTACAGTTGGAACATTTAGAAGCTGAGCAATTAAAAAAGGTAAATCAAGCCAAACTTGAATTTTTTACAAATATATCACATGAATTTAGAACCCCTTTAACACTTATTCTAGGTCCTTTACAACAAATACTAGAAAACTATACAGGTAGTAGTCAGATGTTTGAAAAACTCAAAGTTATTCATAGTAATGGAAAACATTTAAGATTGCTAATAGACAGGTTAATGAATTTTAGAAAGTATGAACATAAACTAGTTAAAATAAAGGTTTCAGAATCTAATATTGTAGAATTTTTAAAAGAAATCTATTTATCATTTTACGAGTATGCCAAAAATGGAGAGTATGAATATAATTTTTATACCTCTTCTGATGAGATAATGCTTTTTTTCGATGCCGAGAAATTAGAAAGTGTATTTTTTAATTTAATTTCTAATGCTTTTAAGTATACACCTTATAAAGGTAAAATAACGATCAGAATTTTTGAAGAGTCTGATAAGGTAGTTATTTCAATTGAAGATAATGGAATAGGTATCCCCGAAAAATATTGTAATAAGATTTTTGAACGTTTTTTTGAACTCCAGACAAGCAATAATAATGAGTATAAGAATGGTACTGGTATTGGGTTGGCCATCGCAAAAAATGTTGTAGAACTTCATAAAGGAAAAATTGGTGTAAAAAGTAACTCTATAGAAAAAGGTGCTATTTTTAAAGTTGAACTATTTAAAGGTAAGGCACATCTAAATGAAAATGGTGTAGAGATACGCCAAAATTTTAGTGACAACATAGATTTTTATAAAAATCAGCTAGAACAGCCTTTAAAATCTTATGAAGAAGACTTTTATAACAAAATTCCCTCTGACAAAAAAAGGTCTATTCTCTTGGTAGAAGACAATACCGAGCTTAGAAAATTTATGTGCAATTTATTAATTAATGACTATAATATCTATGAGGTAGAAAATGGAAATAAGGCATATAAGCTGGCGGTTAAGGAAGATATTGATATTATAATAAGTGATGTTATTATGCCTATTAAAAGTGGAATAGAATTGTGTGCTTTAATTAAGCAAGACATAAGAACAAGTCATATACCAGTAATTTTGTTAACCTCGAGGTCTACATTAATGCATAAATTAGAAGGTTTAGAAAGTGGTGCCGACGATTATATTAGTAAACCCTTTGATATTAGAGAGCTCAGGTTGAGAGTAGAAAACACGTTAAAATCTGTAGCTAGGTTAAAAGAAAAAATGAATTCTTTAGAGGGTTTTCAATCAGAAAATATAGCATTATCATCCTTGGATGAGAAATTATATAAAAAGGCGCTAGAAATTATTGAAAAAAATATTAGTAATGATGATTTTGATATCCCCTATTTTTGTGAGGAATTAGGAGTGAGTAGGTCGGTTCTTTTTATCAAAGTTAAAGCTTGGACCGATTTTACACCCAAACAATTTATTAAACATATAAGACTTACAAAGGCAGCAAAACTTTTAGAACAAGGTAAAATGAATGTCAATCAAATTAGTGATAAAGTAGGTTTTAAAAACCAGAAATACTTCAGTATAAGTTTTAAGTCTAAATTTGGGAAAACCCCAAGTGAGTACTCACAATATTTTACAACATCCTAAGTCCTTACTTTCTTTTAGCGTATATAGATATTCAGTTTTTGTTTATCTCTTTTCATTTCAAAATTATAAAAAAAAAGATTTTTACATACATTTTCAGGATTTTTTTCACCTTGTGCACATGTAGTTTTACCACAAATTAACTTTAAACTATATATTATGAAAAAAATTATTTTATTTATGATAACTATGTTATCAACTATTGCAATTCAAGCTCAACTTGTAGAAGCGCAAATTGCATCTGGTACTACCACTATCCAGTCTGCTGCAGGAAATATAGCTGAAGAAGGGGGATCCAGTAATATTGCTTTAAATGGTACTAGTAGTGAGTTGTTTACATTTACAAAAACTGGGGAAACCTATACAACAACCATTGAAGGAAATGCTGCAACTGTTGCAGTTTGGGCTATACAAACTGCCAGTGGTAATTACTTGCAACTTAATAATATAACAAGTTCATCAACAAGACTAAAGCATAGAGCTGCTTTTGAAAATGCTGAATGGTATATTCTTGAGGGTAATAATGAAGGGACACCATTTTACATAATTAATACAGCTCACACAAATCATGAGGAAGGGGAAAAGACTATTATAGCCACTTCTAGTGACGATTTTTTGAATACTCAAACAATTACAAGTACTAGAACACATTTTACACTTAGTGGATTAACAAGAACAGGACCTATATTAAATACCAATGATTTTGATACAAGTTCAATTTTTATCTCTAATCCAGTTAATAGCGAAATAATAATTAAAGGTTTAGATAAAAAAGTCAATAAAATTGAAGTATTTAATTTAGTAGGCAAATCTATATTAGAAAAAAATGTCAACGGTATTTCTTCTTTAAGAATAGAAGCTAATTCTTTAACTAGTGGTTTATATTTTGTTAAGTTTTATAGTGAAACATCAACATTTTCAAAAAAGATTATAAAAAGATAAAACTTAAAGTAGTTTTTTTTAATTAAAGAGGACAGTTTGGTGTTATTTACATCAAGCTGTTTTCTTCAAAAAAATGATATTGTAAACAAAAAGCTTAATGTTAAAAGGTTTGATAAAAAGTTAATGGTTACATGAAAATGTTAACAAATTGAAACTTAGGTTAATTTTTAGTCAAATAAATTTAACTTATATAATTCTTAAATATTCTTCTTTTGAATTTAGCTGAAAATTTAATAAAGTGTAACATCGGTTTTTTGCTAAACCAAACAGTTGAATTTAAATAATACCCACCAAAATAAATGAGAAAATTACCATTGCTTTTATTATTTATGAGCACAGTTCTTATGAATGCTCAACATGAAAGACATATTGAAACTATAAATGATTCGTGGCAATTTTATAAAGGACATATTGAAAATCCTTTTTCTAAAGAAACAACTTTTAACTGGGAAAAAGTTACAATACCACACTCATGGAACACCAAAGATATTTTAGATGATAAGGATGGTTATTATAGAGGAGAAGGCTGGTATAAAAAAATAGTAACTATTCCGCAAGTATATGAAAACCAAAAAGTGTTTTTATTGTTTGAAGCAGCAAATCAAGTAACTTCTTTGTTTGTTAATGGTAAAGCAATTGGCGAAGACCATATTGGAGGTTACACATCTTTTGCTAGGGATATAACTTCTGCCTTAAAAGATGGTGAAAATAAGATAATTGTAAAAGTAGATAATGCCCATAACGATGAAATAGTTCCACAAGCAGCCGATTTTTCGTTCTATGGTGGAATCTATCGCGATGTGCATTTAATCATTACCAAGCCAGTACATTTTGAAGTAGCCAATTTAGGAGCAAATGCCATTTTTATAAAAACACCAGAGGTTTCCGAAGCATTAGCGAAAGTTAACATAAAATCAAAATTAGTAAGGCCTAAAAAAGGAAGTTACTATGTAAGACACTCTTTATTTGACACTAATAATACTCGGGTTAAACAAGTAAAACATAAGACTTCGTTTGGAAAAGATGTTGTTAGTGAATTTTCAATAGTTCATCCAAATTTATGGTCTCCAGAACATCCGTATTTGTACAAGTTAGTATCGGAAGTAGTAGATAAAAAAGGAAACATTTACGATAGAATTGAAAATTCTGTAGGATTTAGATGGTTTAGTTTTGATGCTAAAAAAGGTTTTTTTATTAATGGCAAACAAACAAAATTAATAGGTACTTGTAGACATCAAGATTTTTTAGGAAAGGCAAACGCGGTAAGTGATGAGATACATAGAAATGATATGCGACTATTAAAAGAAATGGGATCTAACTTTTTACGTATAGCCCATTACCCGCAAGACCCAGCAATTCTAGAAATGTGTAATAAATTAGGTTTTATTGCGACTCTAGAAATACCTTTTGTTGATAAAGCAGCAGCCAATGAGGCAGGAAAACAAAATAGTATTAGAATGCTTAGAGAGGCTATCCGTTTTAATTACAATAATCCATCAATTGTAGCTTGGAATTTAGGTAATGAGACAACTATGAAAGCACCTGAAAAATTGGGTAATGATTATATTGAGCATTTTGTAAATACACACCAAGCTTTGACAAAAACAATAAAAGAGGAAGATCAAACAAGATATTCCTATTCTGTATTTTTTAGAGAACCAGCATATCAAGATAAACTGGGAATTAGACTTGCCGAAATTGTAGGTTATAATAAATACTATGGTTGGTATGTTGAGGAGCTAAAAGATATTGACAAAAATTTAAGGAGTTTAGTTAACCGTTCTTTAGAATTGAATCCAGATAAACCATTCATTTTAAGCGAATATGGTGGAGGAGCGGATCCAAGAATTAGATCTTATAACCCAACTCGCTTTGATTTTAGTGTAGAATACCAATTTTTATTACATAAAACATACATGAAAACTATTTTAGATATACCCGAAATTGTTGGAGCTAATGTTTGGAATTATGCAGATTTTCAGGTAGAGCATAGAAAAGATGCAGTACCTCATATAAATAACAAAGGTTTGGTTTCTGCTAATAGAAAGAAAAAAGATGCTTATTATCTATACCGTGCTCTACTAAATAAAACACCATTCGTAGGCATTGCGTCAAAAGCATGGACAAAAAGATCTGGTATAGCAGATAAAGAAGGCGATAAAATTGCCATACAACCCATTACTGTGGTTGGTAACTCCAAAGATGTTGAAATGATAGTAAACGGAGTTTCTATAGGGAAAAAGACTTTCGATTTTTCAACAGCTACTTTTGAGGTTCCTTTTAAGCAAGGAACAAATTTAATTGAAGTTGTTTCAGAATATAATGGAGAGCTACTTAAAGACTTTGCAAACATCAACTTTACCTTACATCCTAAGAATTTGAAAAGTAAAGAAAATCCATTTAAGGAAATTGCGATCAATGTAGGCTCTACATGTTATTTTATTGAGGAAGATAATATTGATTATCTCTGGATGCCAAATCGGGCTTTCACAGAAGGTAGCTTTGGTAACATAGGAGGTAAGTTTTTAAGGCATCCAAGTAAAAGAAGAAATACCATAGGTACCGATGTTAGTGTAAAAGGAACAAACAATGATCCTATTTATCAAACCCAGTTAATAGGTCTAGACCAATATAAGTTTGATGTGCCAAATGGAACTTATGAGTTGTCTTTATTAATGGCAGAGCTAAAAACAAAGGATGAAAACGTTATGGATATACTGGCAAATGGAAAGAAGATATGGAGCAATCTAAACCTAAAACAAACCTATGGGGGTGATCGAGGAGTAGCTAAACGTTTTTTAATTACCATAGAAGATGATAAAGGTTTAACTATAGATTTTAAAGCTATAAAAGGAAAAACCAGACTAAGTGGTATTAAACTGAGAAAGGTAAATTAAATCACTAAAATTATGATAGATTATTTCCGTTTTTTATGTGTTTACTAATTTAAGGCTTGGAGGTTTTTCAAATTGAAATCTATGATTTAAAACTTGAATATAGAACCAACCTCAGAGTTTTTGATATATAGAAACTACGTTTTTTTTTGGAAATTAAAATCTAATGAAACTCAATAATATCAAAGCACAAATCAGCTACCAATTGCTTTGCTAAAAGAAAATTTCAGGATACGACAGGATAGTTTTATTAAAAAAATATATTAATTTAAATAAATGATGAAAATGATAAAATGGCTACTTTCAATTTTAACACTTTTGTTTGCTTCAGCCTCAATGAATGCTCAATTGTTTAAACAAGATTTTGAAAACTCAACAACAGTTTCAGACTATGTAAGTGTTGTTCCTGGTATAGGAGAATTTAATGGATTAACAACTGGGCAAACAGGTTTAACAACAACAATAAGCAATGGAGCTTTGCAATTTGAAAGAACAGATGTAGCTACAATGTACGCTTATAGGAATTTCAATTTTAATGAAAATCCTACTTTAGTCCAGTTTAAATTTGATTTTGAGTTAAGTAATTTTCAAAGTGGTACACAAAACCCCATTTTTAGTATTTTCATAGGAAATAGTTTTTCTAATGCATCATTTGGTACCAATTCTTCATATGCTAGTCGTTTTGGTATCGTTGGAGGAAATGGTGCTAACGAATTTAGATTGACTACGGTAGATAATATTGGAGGTGCTCCAAGTTCTGGTTCGTTTGCAGGAAAACAAACAATTACATTTATTGTAAATAATTCTGGCAGTAATCAAACTTATACCGCGCCAAATGGTACTGAAGCTTCTTTATCAAACGGTAAAATGGATTTATGGGTTGGAACAACTAAAGCAATTGGTGATTTTTCACTAAGAAATACAGATGCTCCAAAAGCAGACATTTCAGGATTTAAAATTCAGGCAACATCTCGTTCAGGTTTAGGAACTTTTACTTTTGATAATATAGAATTTAAAGATCTTTTAAATGATTCTGGAGGAGGTTCAACAGGAGGCTCGGGAACTCAATCTGTCACACACCCACATATTTGGGTTTCACCATCAGACAGGCAAGATATACTAGATAATATCTCTAAATACGATTGGGCAAATAGTTTGTTTTCTGGTTTACAAGGACGTCATAATTCTAGAGCAAATAGTCATGCAAGTAACCCTGCAACAGAAGTTTCAGTAATACCAGCTATTCCAGGAGATAGAACAATACATAGAACCCGACTTAATATAGGTGTAGAATGTGCTATGTTGTATTATTTAACAGAAGAAGAAAAATATGCTCAAGTAGCTTCAGATATTTTTCATCAATATGTAAAGTTGATTAAAGATAAAAACCCACAAACCTTTGAGTTTTACACACCTAATTTCAATCATTTAATTCAATGTAGAGAATTATTTACTAGAGTAGCAATGATATATGATTTTGTAGAACCTTTTCTCTCAAAAGAAGGAACTACAGTTTACGATTTAGCATCTGGTAACCAAGTAGCTTTTGATTTTGATTCGACTCAAAAAGCGCTAGAAGTAATGACAGAGAACGTTATTAAAGTTGGTGGAAATGGGTCAAATCATCCAGTTTTAGAATTACCAGGAGCTTTGTATAGTGTAATGTGTATGAGAGATGATGCAAAAAGAGAATCTTATTTTAACCTTTTATTAAATGGGGAAGCCAATAGCAGCCAGCCAGGTATTAATTGGATGTTAGATAGATTTAGTCCTGTTGAAAGACTTTGGCCAGAATCTACAGGTTATGGTAAATTTACACATGCTTTATTTATTCAGATAATGAATATTGTAGATAGGTATAAGCCAGATCTTAAAATTATTGAAAATAATAGAGATATTGTAGAAAGTATATTTATTTATGAAAACTTTTTATATCCAAACGGAGCTACTGTTGCATTCGGCGATATAGGTAGAGATTTTACAAATCATGCTCATATATTTAGAAATGTTTTAGAAATTGCAGATAGAAAGGGTTATGATGAGTTAAAAGATAGAGCAGCTACTACGCTTCAAAAAATATATACAGAAGAAGGAGGATACAATCCAGAAATTACAAATCAAAGATTAGAATGGAATGAGCCTTTACAATTGTTTTGGGGAGTTAATATTGATAATTCAGTTCCGGCTACAGGCGAGCCTAAATATAATTCAATAAAAGCAAGTCATGCTGGTGTTGTAATGCAACGAAATTACTCAGGTGTAAATGATGAACAAAACGGTTTAATGTATTATACACATGGTGGTACTTATGTACATACCCACGCTGGAGGAATAGATATGGAGTTCTATGGAGCAGGGTATGTTATTGGTCCAGATTACGGAGCAGATAGTTTTGGTTCTGATATACATGAGCAATATGCTGTTTCTTATGCCGCACATAACACAATAATTGTTAATGGAACTTCAGGCCGTGGCCCTAAATTAAATGGAAACACTACTTGGCAAAATATAACAGATGAAGTTGTTGTAGAAGCTATTGAACCAAAAGTTAAAGAAGATCCTATAGCAGGTAACTTTAGTTTCGCTACACAATTTTTAGATGATGGTATAAATAATTTAGACCAACAACGTACAAACAGTATCATTAGAACTAGTCCTACATCTGGTTATTACTTAGATATTTTTAGATCTGTATCCAATACGCAGAACAACTTTCATGATTATTTATTTCATGGATTAGGAGATGTATTGCAACTTAATGAAGATTCAGGTTCTTTATCGTTAACCGATACTCCTAATCGTTATCAAAATGATGTGGGAGATGAAAGAAGACAACCAGGATGGAGATGGTTTTCAAATGCAAAGACATCTGCTTTAACAAGTAGTTCAGTCAAAGCAAGATTCGACATACAATTTGATAATAAGTTTTTACATGTAAATGTTCCTGGAGGTATCGATAAAGAATATTCAACAGCTTTATCACCACCAACAAAAGAAGTAAGAAATGGATACGATAAAAAAGACACCCAAGTATTTGTAATGCGAAAATATGGTGAAGCTTGGGATCAACCTTTTGTAGCTCTTTACGAACCTTCTAGTAATTCAGAAAGTACAATAATTTCTACAAAATTAATATATAAGAACAGTAAAGTAGTTGGTTTAGAAGTTTTGTCTAATGTTAATAATCAAGATATTAGAGATGTAATTATAGCTAATGATACCAATCAAGAAACAATAATATTAGACGATTACAATATTGAATTTACTGGACGTTTTGCTATCGTTAGATCAGAACCTAAAGCATCAACTACCAATGTTTCGATGTATATTGGAGAAGGCCAACAATTGAGTTTTTTCACTAATACATTAACTGGAAATGCAGATTCAAAAGCTTATCAAGAAACAACTTTAGATTTTGTTTATGAAGGACCTGTTTCCGCTAATGTTTTTACCGTTGAAGCTGTTGGAGAAACTTGTGTAAATAAAAGTAATGGAAGTATAAATATTACTGCGGTAACTAACGGTAATTATACGGCCACACTTGGTGATAATTCTTATGAATTTGATAGCACTACTACAATCGAAAATTTAGAGCCAGGTAGCTACAGTTTATGTATTGCAACCGAAGGTGAAGATGTTGAGCAATGTTATGAATTAGTTATAGCAGCTGGGGCTAATTTAGCTGGTAAAATATCGGTTGGCAAACAAAGTTCTGCAAAAATAGATATAGCAGAAGGATCAGCTCCTTTTACTGTTGTTAAAAATGGAGAGGTTGTATTTGAAACACAACTTACAAGTTTTTCTTTAAATGTTGCTAATGGAGATATGATAGAAGTTAAAAGTAAAAGTGCATGTCAAGGGGTGTTGTCTAAAACTATTGATTTGTTAGAAAACGTTAGAGCTTATCCTAATCCATCTAAAGGTAATTTTGAGATTTTTGTTTCTAATAATATAAAAAATATTGATTTAGAGATTTACAATGTAAGATCTCAACTTGTTGAAAAAGGTGCGTACACAGTTACAAATGGTAGACTAAACTTAGATATTAGTAATGTGCCAAACGGAGTTTATATTGTTAAAATGAATATAGATAAGCCTGTGTTTGTTAAATTAATAAAAAAGTAAAATGAAGAAACGTATATATTTATATTTGGTATTTGCTCTTTTGTTAGGATATTCTTGCGGTAAGGATGGAGGTAATGAACCAGACCCTGAACCAGAGAATATGTTACCTACGGTGCCAACAAAAATTTTTCCTTTAAATAACACACTTTGTATAGATAATGCAATTAATTTTCAGTGGAATGCTGCTGAAGATCCAGAAGGAGATGTTTTACGTTATAGAGTGGAAATTTCAGAAAATGCTAATTTTTCTAATATCTTAGAAAGTAAATCTGTTTCAAATAACACTTCTACAATTATTACTTTAGAGAAGGGGTTGTCTTTTTTCTGGAGAGTAAAAGCAATTGATAGTAAAAATGGGGAAAGTGATTTTTCAGATACCAGTCAATTTTTAACTGAAGGAGATGGTGAATCTAACCACTTACCATTTGTGCCAGAATTGGTTTTACCAGCCTTAAATGCTACAATTTCTGGAACTGCTACAACTTTAAGTTGGACTGCTAGTGATATTGATGAAGATACTTTAACATTTGATGTGTATTTAGATACAAACACAAATCCAACCACTAAAGTTTCAGAAAATCAAACAAATACTACCTATGAAGCTTCAGGACTAATACCTGCAACAACTTACTATTTTAGAATTGTTGTAAAAGATGATAAGGGAGGAGCAACTATTGGACAAGTATGGAGTTTTAGTACCAATTAAACTTTAAAAAGTAGTTACTTAAACAATATTTTAAAAGAGGCTGTCTGAAAAGTTAAAGACAATTCAGTAAGTCATATTGAGCTTGTCGAAATATAATTGATAATCAAGAGATTAAAAAACTTCGACAAGCTCAGTTTGACAGCTGGAGTTACTTTTTAGACAGCCT
>CAYPHE010000036.1:3099-14483 GCA_964410075.1 uncultured Polaribacter sp. | reverse complement strand
CTTTAAGAAATGGTAAATAAATATGAAGATTTATTTTAAAAGACTATTATAATAAGATAAAAATTATTACGTTTGTATACTGTAAGCAATATTTTTTAAGGGAGATTAGGGGCTTCGTTATTTATGAGTTTACATAATAGCATAAGCTATGATTATAGGTCTTCAGTTCGCTGAAGACTTTTTTTATGCATATTTTTCAGGAATCTTTTTGGCAATGTTTACAATTACTTCAACAGCTTTTTGCATAGATTCTACAGGAACGTACTCATATTTTCCATGAAAATTATGTCCGCCAGCAAATATATTGGGGCAAGGCAATCCTTTAAAAGAAAGTTGAGAACCGTCTGTACCACCACGTATTGGTTTTATAATTGGTGTAATACCAATTTCTTTAAAAACTTCTTCTACCAAATCTACAATATGCAAAACTGGTAAAATCTTTTCTTTCATGTTGTAATATTGGTCTTCTACTTTTACAGAGATGATTTCTTGATTGTAAGATGCATTAAACTGATTGACAATATTGTAAAAGAATTCTTTCCTTTTTTCAAATTGTTTAGCATCGTGGTCTCTAATAATAAAAGACAAAGTTGTTTCTTCTATAGAGCCTATAAAAGAGTGTAAGTGGTAAAATCCTTGATAATCAGTTGTTCTTTCAGGAACATCATCCGTAGGAAAATATGATAAAAATAGGTTGGCAATTAAAATAGAATTGACCATTTTATTTTTGGCATAACCAGGGTGAACCGATTTTCCTTTAATAGTAACTTCGGCACTAGCGGCATTAAAATTTTCATATTCCAATTCGCCAATTTGACTCCCATCTATTGTGTATGCCCAATCAGCACCAAATTTTTCTACATCAAATAAATGCGCTCCTTTACCAACTTCTTCATCTGGAGTAAAACAAATTCGTATTTTACCGTGTTTTATTTCTGGGTGATTGACCAAATATTCCATAGCAGATACAATTTCTGTAACACCTGCTTTATCATCTGCACCTAGTAAAGTTCTTCCATCTGTAGTAATTAACGTTTGTCCTTTATATTGTAATAAATCATCAAAAGTATCTGGAGAAAGAATAATATTTTCGTTCTTATTTAATATTATGTCTCCACCATCATAATCTTCTACAATTTGCGGATTTACGTTTTTACCCGTAAAATCTGGACTTGTATCTATATGAGCAACAAAGCCAACCGTAGGAACTTCTTGAGCAATGTTACTTGGTAAAGTTGCCATTAAATAGCAGTTACTGTCTAGTTCAACATCTTGTAAACCAATAGCTTTTAATTCTTCTTCGAGAACCTTTGCCAAATTCCACTGTTTTTTAGAACTAGGAAATTCTGCATTATTTGGATCTGATTCCGTATCAATAGTTACATACTTCACAAAACGATTTGTAATATCGTTTTTAGATATCATTATAAAATGATTTAAATAAAAAATAGTTTTGGATTGGAAAACTAAATAAAAAAAATTAGTAAAATGATTTTTTTACGGAATTTTTTAAAGCTTTAGCGTGTTATTAATTTAAGATAATTCTTCCTATTTTATTATTACCACTCAACCAAGCAACATTTTTATTTACAAACTGAATGGAATAATAAGGGTTTTTAGAAACTTTAATCCAGTTTTTACCAGCATCATTCGAAAAAGAAACACCAGTTTTACCTACAGCAAAAATTTCTTTTCCGTTAGTTTTAGGTACATACTGTACACAACTTTTATAATTAGGGTTTTTATGATTTGAAACCAATTGCCAAGTTTTACCTCCATCTGTTGTAATAGCTTTGTTTGCGGTGTTTTCTAAAGGATTGGTATAATCGCCACCAATTATAATTCCGTTGTTTGTATCTACAAAATCAATTGAATAAATACCTTGCGATGAGATACCTTGTACAATTGGCGTGTCATAAGATTGCCAAGTATTTCCATAATCTAAAGATTTATAAACTTTGGCTTTTTTGCCTCCAGAAGCTATCCAAACAACATTATTAACCATAGCTATATTTGTATTGCTAGCTGCAAAAAATGCCTCTCCTTCTTTAAAAACAGGAGCTTTTTCGCACGAAAGTTTATTCCAAGAATTTCCTCCATCATTTGTCAATAAAATAGAAGCACAGTTTTCTGTAGGATCTCCAATGGCAATACCGTGTAAATCGTCATCAAAAAAAGCAATGGCATCGTAAAAAACTTTTTTGTGAACTTCTGTATAGATTACATCTGCAGTGTCTTCTGAAAATTTATATAATAACGCAGGATTGCCAATAGAAAATGCAAAAAAATACGCTCCACTACGTGCTATACTTCTAAAATTTGGAATAATTGAATCTTTGTATTGTATGGTATTTATTTTCCAAGAGTTTCCGCTGTCTTTTGTAAATCCATATTTACCATTTGATCCAGCAAAATATACTGTGTTTTTATCAATTGCTTTTATACTTCTAATACTTGTGCCATCAATTTTAAACTCTTTAATATCTATTGTCGAAAAGTTTCTAGGTTGGTATTCTTTTTTACAAGAAAATAGACAAAGTAAAGTGCAAACAAATAGTAAAAATCTCATAATTATTTGATATTTTTATGGAAACTAAAGTTAACAAATCTGTAGTAAGTTTATGAAAAAAGCATTAGTAATTTCTGGAGGAGGAAGCAAGGGTGCTTTTGCAGGAGGTGTTGCCCAACATTTGTTGCAAAACGAAGGAAATAACTACGATTTGTTTTTAGGAACTTCTACAGGAAGCTTAATGGTAAGTCATTTGGCTTTGGGAATGATTGATGAATTAAAGCACCTATATTCTAATGTAAATCAGCGAACGATTTTTAACATCAATCCTTTTAAAATAAAAAAGGTTGCCGGAGAAAAAGTGGTTAGTATCAATCATTTTAATACACTAAGAAATTTTTTTAGAGGGAAAAAAACATTTGGAGAAAGTAAAAACTTATTACGCTTAATTCAAAAAAACGTTACCAAAAAAATGTTTGATGAAATTAGAGAGCAAAACAAAGAAGTAATTGTTACGCTTTCTAATTTAACGATGAATCATATAGAGTACAAATCGATAAACGAATGTACTTACGAAGATTTTTGCGAATGGATTTGGGGATCTTGTAATTATGTGCCATTTATGAGTTTGCTAGAAAAAGATTATTGCCAATATGCAGATGGTGGTTTTGGTTCTTTGGTGCCTATTCGTGAAGCAATTTTAAGAGGAGCAACAGAAATTGATGCGATTATTTTAGAAACTGAAGTTACTCAGTTTAATAAATTACATAGTAAAAATCCTTTTTCACTTCTTTTTGATGTTTTTGATTTTATGTTAACGCATGTAGAACGTCATAACATAACTATAGGAAAGTTGGCCGCAAAAAACAAAGACATTAAACTTAATTTGTATTATACACCTTCTGTATTAACTACAAATTCTTTGGTTTTTGATAAAATATTAATGCGAAAATGGTGGCAATCTGGTTTAGAGTATGCAAAACTGAAAGAGGAAGAAAAAATGAGCGAATTTAGACCAGATGTTTTAACAGACCAAGAAATTGAAGATGGTTTGGACAATATAGACCAATTAAATATATAAGCTATGAAGTTTGGAAAAGTAACCAACCCAGAAAATATTGATTTTACTATTCCAGAGACGAATGAAAATTCGTTTCGTGTTATAGAAAATAAAGACATTACTGGTAAACCAACATTTTATATTGGCTGCGCAAAATGGAATAGGGCAGACCTAAAAGGTTTTTATCCGAGAGGCACCAAAGATGAGTTGGTTTATTATTCGCAACAGTTTAATTGTATTGAATTGAATGCCACTTTTTACAGAAATTTTCCTGCTAGTCAATTTGAAAAATGGTACGATAAAACTCCAGAAAACTTTAAATTTTTTCCAAAGCTTGGTCAAGAAATTAGCCATTGGAAACGATTGAAAGGCACAGAAGAAGTTGTTGAATCTTATTTATACAATTTTAGCAACTTAAAAGAAAAGTTAGGTACTGTTTTTTTACAAATGAATGCCAATTTTGGACCTAAGAACTTTAACGATATGCAAAATTTTGTTGAAAGTTGGGACAAAGCTTTTCCACTTGCCATAGAAGTGAGGCATAAAGATTGGTTTGAAGATAAAGTTGTTTTTAAAGAATTTTCTCAATTATTGGAAGAAAACGATGTTGCCAATGTTTTGGTAGATACCGCAGGAAGAAGAGATATGATGCATATGCGATTGACTAACAATGAGGCTTTTGTGCGTTATGTTGGTGCAAATCATCAATCTGATTACTCGCGTTTAGAAGATTGGGTCAATCAATTGCAAGACTGGGTTAATGCAGGCTTACAAAATATTCATTTTTTTATACATCAGAATTTAGAGGTAGAATCTCCTTTGTTGGCAGGGCATTTTATCAAATTAATTAATGAAAGATTCAACGTAAAACTAAAAATTCCTAACGAAAAAGACGCTAATGAGCAACTGAGTTTATTATAGCTTTAATTTTCTAGCATTTCAAAATTGATATACATATTATTGTTTAACGGACCAGCCAATTTAGAGTGGTATATGCTTTTAGGGTAATTTATACTGCTTTTTTTCTTTTGAGTAGACTTTCTACTAGTTGTAATCAAATTGATAGTAGCTTCTAATAAAGGATCTGATTTTTCTCCTAAAACACCTAAATTCCCAAAATCTTCTCTTAGTAAAATACCTGGTAAATCTGTAACAGGAGTATATCCATCAATATCATTTTCATCGTCTTTATTAACAATTTCTAATACCAAAGGTTGCATAGCGTACCTATGCTCTGTATTTAAATTTTCTCCACTTCTTTGTAAGTTGTCAGAATCGTATAATGTTATAGAACCTACTTGTTTTCCTACGGTAGTATCGCCTACAATAGTTACATCAATATAGGCACTTAAGGCATTAATTACCAATTCAGAAGCAGAAGCAGTATCATCTGAAACAATAAAATACACTTTAGATAAATTTAAGCTATTAATAGTTTCGTTTGTACTTATAATTTCATCAGCAAAAAAGTTGATAAAACTTTCTTCACTTCTCGAATTCAATACTTTTTGATTCCAACGTTGTTTGGAATAAACATCACCATTAAATTGCCCTGTAATCATACTTCCTAAATAAATAGCTGTCTGCACAGAACCACCTCCATTGTACCTTAAGTCAACAATTAATTCATTTACATTCTGAGCTTTAAAATTCCCAAAAGTGGTGTTTAATTCACTATCAAAAGAACTGCTAAATTGATTGTACATTAGGTAACCAATAGTTTTTGTTCCTTCAGAAATTACCTTTTCAACCAAAACAGGGTTTTCAGTTATTTGTGTTTTCGATAGCGCAATGTTGGTATTGTTGCTTATAGGATTTCTGTCATTGTAATCAGCCAGTCCAATAGTATAATCTGTAGAATTAGCTCCAAAAAGTAATTCTCTAAAATTACCTCTGGTTAATTGAACACCATTAACAGTATTAAAAACCATTCCTCTTTCAACACCATTAGTAAAAGCATTTGTATTAGGAATTACATATTCAACAACTCCAAAAATATTATTGGCATCATTACTATAACCAACCAATTGAAACTCCATTCCGTTTGCCGTTGAAATTCCTTGAAAAGCATTTTCTAGAGCTATATAATCATCTACAATAATAGAAAAACGATCAGTTTCACCTTGCTCAAATAACAAGCTATTAAAGCTTTCTTCTGGAGAATTGAATTGTCTAAAATGGCGATAAACCTCTTCTTCGCTACTAAAAAAAGTATCTGCTAAAACAGGTACATCTTCTTGCCATAAATAAAATGCATTAAGCCCTCTCCATACAAATAAATTGATATCGTCCTCTACAGAAATTTCAATTTCGTCTACTTCTTGGATTTCATCTTCTCTTATACAAGAACTTATTAGTAATATTGGTAAAAAAAATAATATGTAAAATCTTTTCATTGTATCAAAACCTATAATTATAATGTCGTAAAAAACCCAATAACATAACGCAAGTTAATTAATAATCGTATGAATTTTAATTTTTCTTGTAACAAAATATATTGTGCCTCGTCGTAAAGATGTAGAACAAAAAAATAACAACTAGTTTTACAGATCTAACTAACTAAAAAATGAATCAATCAGACTTTTTAAAAGTTGTTTTACCCTTTAAAGACAAAGTCTTTCGTTTGGCAAAAAGATTGCTTGTTTCTAAAGACGAAGCAGAAGATGCCACGCAAGAATTGTATTTAAAACTTTGGAAAAGCAAAGAAAAGATTGCTGATTATAAGAATGTAGAGGCGTTTGCTATGACGATGACAAAAAATTA
Source organism: uncultured Polaribacter sp. (assembly GCA_964410075.1). GTDB lineage: Bacteria > Bacteroidota > Bacteroidia > Flavobacteriales > Flavobacteriaceae > Polaribacter. The sequence continues at coordinate 8,151 of CAYPHE010000036.1, read as the reverse complement.
TTGCTACGATCGATTAAAATCTAAGCAGGCTAGTAATTTAACTCTGGTGCATAGTAATTATAAAGAAAAAGAAACGTCTTTAGATAAGAAGATAGAACATGAAGATAGTGTTAGTAAGGTACATCAGTTGATAGAAAAACTACCTGAGAATCAAAAAATAATTATTCAATTAAGAGATGTTGAAGAGTATGATTTTGATGAGATTTGTAAAATGGTAGATATGAAGCCAACAGCAGTTAGAGTAGCGCTGTCTAGAGCAAGAAAAACAATTAGAGAAGAATTAATTAAAACCCATAATTATGGAGTTAACTAAGATAGAAAAGTTAATAGAAAAGTACGAAAATGCTGAAACCACTTTGCAAGAAGAAAACGTATTGAAAGACTATTTTTCTAAAGATAGTGTAGCGCCTCATTTAGAGCAATATAAAGCAATGTTTAATTATTTTTCTATTGCAAAAAGCGAAACACTAACAAAACCAATTGTTTTATCAAAAACAAAGAAAAACTATAAATGGCTTTCTATAGCAGCTTCAATAACATTGTTGTTTAGTGTTTATATTGGACAGCAAGAGTATAAAAAAGTCCAAGAGAAGAAAAAGGCTATGGAAATTTATGCACAAGTAAGTGAAAGTTTAAAATTACTTTCTACAAACTTAAAAAAAGGAGAAAATGCAGTAGCAACATTATATACTTATGAAAATACTGCAAAAAAAATATTAAAATAAACCAAGTAAATTAGTAAAACCAAGTAAATTATGAAGAAAATTCTATTAATAGTAGCGTTTGTAGTTACACCATTTGTAACTAACGCACAGTCTTTATTTGATAGTTTAGAAGATTTAAACGGAGTTGACATGGTAGTTGTTACCAAAGATGCTTTTGAGTTATTATCTAAATTTAATCCAGAAAACTTAGAGGGTAGCGAACCCATGAAAGTGTTTAATATGATTAAAGAATTAAACAATTTAAAAGTTTTCTCAACAGATGATGCTTCTATTGCAGATAAGATGGAAACCATGGTAAATGCAGAAATAAAAAAAGAAAAACTTACAGAATTAATGCGTGTAAAAGAAGACGATTCTCGTATTAAAATTTATGTGAAAGCTTCTAATAATAAAGATTTTGTAAGTGAAGTACTAATGTTTATAAAAGGTGTTAGCAAACAAACACAAGGCAATGCCGATTCTGTAATTGTTTCTTTAACAGGAAACATAGATATTAATAAGATGGCAGATTTAGCAGATACCTTTACCGGAAACAAAAAGAAAAATAAATAATTATGATAGCCATGAAAAAAACAATTCAAATTTTTGCTTTTTGTTGCTTGTCTGTAGTGTTGTTTTCTTGTAATAACAATAAATCTCTACAAACTTATTTAGTAGAAAGTCAAGATAAAGCAGGCTTTATAGCTGTAGATATTCCTACAAGTTTTTTAGAATTAAAAAAAGATGACGCTTCAGAAGAAGTAAAAGAAACTTTAAAAAGCATTCGTAAAGTAAGTGTTGTTGCTTTACCTTATAAAGGTAACGAGGAGAGTTATGAAACGGAGAAGAACAACATTAAAGCCATATTTAAAGATAATGACGATTATACGAATTTGATGATGATGAAAGTAAAAGGTATGAATATGAATGTATTTTATACTGGAGAAACAGATGCAATAGATGAAGTAATTGTTTTTGGATATGGAGAAAAAGCTGGTGTAGGAATTGCTCGTTTATTAGGAGATGATATGGATATCGGTAAAATTATGGGAACTTTAAACGAATTAAAAGTAAACCCAGATAATTTAAACTTAAAGCAGTTTAGTGCTATATTTTCAGGGAAATAAAAAACAATCAGCCAAAACTAAAAGCAGTAACAAAAAAAGTTACTGCTTTTTTTGTTTTTGGTATCTTTTTTGAAATTAACTAGCAATTAACAGCCACACTAGTATATTTTGCTATTTTTGGCGCATATTTAGTTCAATTTATGAGAAAATTTTGGGGTCTTACCGTGGTGCTTTGCTTTCATTTTTCAATTGTATTTGCACAATACACAAACACTTATAAGCCAGAAAAAGAAAAGATTAACGATTTGATTCACACAAAATTAAAAGTAGATTTTAATTTTGTAGCGCAACAATTAAATGGCGAAGCTTGGATAACTGCAAAACCACATTTTTACAGTACTAACATTTTTACTTTAGATGCAAAAGCAATGTTAATCGATAAAGTAACTATGGATTCTAAAACGTTGGTTTATGAGTATGATAATGAAAAACTAAAAATAGAACTTCCAAAAGTTTTTGTAAAAAACGAAGAATTTACGGTATATATAAAATATACAGCTCGTCCAGAAAAAGTACAACAAAGTGGTAGTGCTGCTATTACAGATGCAAAAGGATTGTACTTTATAAATCCAGAAGGTTTAGACAAACACAAACCTACACAGATTTGGACGCAAGGAGAAACGGAATCTAGTAGCTGTTGGTTTCCTACAATTGATTCGCCAAATCAAAAAACATCACAAGAAATTTATATTACCGTTCCAAAACGTTTTACAACACTTTCTAATGGCGAATTAATCAATCAAACAGAAAACGGAGCTCTAAGAACAGATTATTGGAAATTCGACCAAAAACACGCACCATATTTATTCTTTATGGGTATTGGTGAATATGAAATTGTAGAAGATGTTTATAAAGAAATTCCTATAAACTATTATGTAGAAAAAGAGTACGCACCTTATGCAAAAGCCATTTTTGGAAATACTCCAGAAATGATGCAGTTCTTTTCCGATTTATTAAAAGTTGAATATCCTTGGAACAAATACAGCCAAATTGTTGGTAGAGATTATGTTTCTGGAGCCATGGAAAACACAACTGCTGTTATTCATGGAGAAGGGGCTTATCAAAAACTAGGTCAATTAATTGATGAGAATACTTGGGAAACTACTATTGCACACGAACTATTTCACCATTGGTTTGGTAATTTAGTAACTACAGAAAGTTGGAGTAATTTAACATTGAATGAATCTTTTGCCAATTATAGTGAATACCTATGGTTAGAACATAAATATGGTAAATTGGCAGCTAATATGCACTTGTACGAAAACAATCAAGCTTATATTAACGGACAAGCTTCCGATAAAAGTTTAGTACGATTTGATTATATAGATAAAGAAGATATGTTCGATTTGGTTAGCTATAATAAAGGCGGAACCATTTTACACATGTTGCGAAATTACTTAGGAGACAACGCTTTTTTTGAGGGATTACACAACTACTTAGAAAAATACAAATACCAATCTGCAGAAGTGCACCAATTACGTTTGGTGTTTGAGGAACTAATAGGAAAAGATTTAAACTGGTTTTTCAATCAATGGTACTATAGCGCTGGTCACCCTAAACTAAATATCTCTTACGATTATAATACATTACAAAAAATAGTAACTGTAAATGTAAAACAGGTACAGGCTAATGAGTTTCAATTTCCTTTTGCAATAGATATTTTTGAAGGAGCTAAAAGAACAAGGCATAATGTATTTGTAGATGGTAGAGACGCTTCTTTTACCTTTCCTTATGTTTATCAACCTAAATTAATTCAGGTAAATGCAGATGGAGTAGTGCTTTGTGAAGTTTCAGAAAACAGAAGTTTACAAGAATCTTTATTTCAATTAAAAAATGCCGAATTGTATAAACACAGAAGGCAAGCTTTAGAAGAAATTGTAAATAACCAGGCAGATAAAGAGGCTTTTAATGCAGTTGTTGGGGCTTTAAATGATAAATCTTATAAGATTCGAATTTTAGCTTTAGAGAAGATAGATTTGATTAATAAATATGCAAAAGCAGATGCCATAAAAAAGATAATGGATATGGCAAATAACGATAAGAAAACGTTAGTACAAGCTGCTGCCATTGGTACTTTGGCCAAATTAACTGATCCTGGATTAAGAACTGTTTTTCTAAAAGCTTTTGATAGTGAATCTTATTCTGTTTTGGGTAAAGCTTTAGTAGGCATGTATTACATTGATAAAGATTTGGCAATAAAGAAATCGAAAGGATTACCAGATGAAATAAAAGGTATACTAGCTACACCTTTAACCAAAATTTTTGTCGAAGAAAAAGACGAAGAAGAATTGCCTTTTATTGCAAAAAATGTAATTACAGGAATGTATTTATCTAATAATGATGATATTAAAACAACTTACGAAAAGGCATTTGAAATGATTATTAAGAGTAATAATCCGTTAGCTATAGAAAATTTAACCAGAGATATGGTTGAAAAAGGAAAACAATACAAGCAATTTAATTTCGATAAAGTTATTATTGGCTTAATGCGCAAGATAATTCAAGAGCAGAAGAAAGCAAATCCGCCTAACAAAATTCGCAATATAGCTATTGTTCAAGATGCTTTAGAGAAATTGTTGTAATAAGTTTAGAGTGCTTGTTATTATGAATACTTTCATACTTTTTTGAATATCTAGTAGTATTTGTAATAGATTATAAAATGTTGTGTTAAGCTTTTTAGCTTCTTATCTAAACTATTGTTTATTAGGATCATGAAATTCCTAAATAAATTCGGAATAACTTCAAACGAAGCTGTCATTAAGTAAAGCAAATAATCATATTTTATTTTAAAATATCAAGAGGAATAAACTGAATTCAATTCTTATATTCTTCAAAAGTGCCATCAGCATAAAATACAACAATACGTTGTATTTTTTTTTGCGGATCATTTTCAACTTCAATCAACTGTTTTTCTAACATACTGGGTAGAGAAGTAGAAGCAAGTTCTTTTTTTTGAGGTTGTATGGTAGGTGTTGTTTTATTTTTAGGAAAACTTCCTTTTCCATAAAGGAGCCAATAGATATCAACAGTGTTAAAATTATCGGTTACTTTTAAAACAAAGTCTAAACTAGGTTTATTTCTTCCAGAAAGAATATGAGAAATACTAGAACGTTGTACACCAATCTTTTCAGCAAAAGTAGAAGCAGTTAATTCATGAAAATCCATGATTTTCTTTATTCGATTACCAAAATCAACACTGTTTACCATTGTAAAATCTATTA
>CAYPHE010000036.1:0-2999 GCA_964410075.1 uncultured Polaribacter sp. | reverse complement strand
TTGTAAATATTAACTTGTTTACAATTGTAAAATTTAATCTTCTGTTTTCTTTTATTATTAATGTATTTTTGCAGTTCAGAAAACAGTTGTAACAATGCAAACCTTAGCACTTTCATTTGTAGAAAATTTATTCAACCAAAATAAAGAAGCTGATTTATTCGGAAAATGGATTACGTTTAAAGACATTGATCCTTTATTTAAAAAACACGAAAAATCATTTTCTATTTCTCAAATAGGTTCTTCAGAAGAAAACAAACCAATTATGCAATTAAAAATTGGTAAAGGCAAAAAGAAGGTTTTGCTATGGTCTCAGATGCACGGAAATGAAAGTACAGGAACCAAAGCGTTATTCGACTTATTCAATTGTTTTAGCAATTCTAATAATAATGTATTACAAGATATTTTAGAAAACTGCACCTTATTATTCATTCCTATGTTAAATCCAGATGGTGCATTAAACTATACGAGAGTTAATGCCAATCAAATAGATTTAAATAGAGATGCAGTAGATAGAAAAGCTAAAGAAAGTAAGTTATTGCGAAAAGTCTTAGAAGATTTCAATCCAGAATTCTGTTTTAATCTTCACGATCAAAGAACCATCTTTAATGTAGAGGGCACTAAAAATCCTGCAACAATTTCTTTTTTAGCTCCGTCTGAAGAAGTGGAGAGAAGGTTAACCAAAGGCAGAATAGCAACAATGAATGTAATTATTGCTATGAACAACTTATTACAACAAACCATTCCTAACTGTGTAGGTAGATATACCGATGAGTTTTATCCAACAGCAACAGGAGATAATTTTCAAAAATTAGGTTACAATACTATTTTAATAGAATCTGGACATTATCCTAATGATTACAACCGAGAGGAAACAAGAAAATACACTTTTTATAGTATTTTACAAGGTTTACATTATATAGCTACAAATACTTCTTTTATCGATTATGAAGCCTATTTTGAGATTCCGAATAATGATAAAATATTTTTTGACGTTTTACATAGGTACCCAAATAAGCTTGTTGCCTACCAATACAATAATTTTATTTTAGAAGGTAAATTGGTTGCAGAACTTATTGAGGTTAATAACGAAGAGTTAAGGGGTAAAATTGGACACAAAGAAATCGTTTTTGACTAAGTTTTAAATATTCTTCATTTTTAAACTTGTTTAATTAGATTTAATTTATAAATTTGCAACTTAAATTGAATAATACGTAAATCAATGAAGAAATTTATTTTAGACGAAATAGATCACCAAATTTTAGATATTTTAATTGAAAATGCAAGAACTCCATTTACAGATATTGCAAAGCAGCTATTAGTTTCTGCAGGTACAATTCATGTACGTGTTAAAAAGATGGAAGATGAGGGTATTATTCAAGGTTCTACATTAACACTTAACTACGAAAAAATGGGCTATTCATTTATTGCTCATGTAGGCGTTTACTTAGAAAAAACTTCTATGACGCAAAGTGTAATTCAAGATTTAAGAAAAATACCTAATGTAACTGTAGCTTATGTAACAGCAGGTAAATACAATATTTTCTGTAAAGTAAGAGCCAAAGGTACTAACGATGCTAAAGACATCATTTATAAAATAGACGATATTCCTGGTGTAAACAGAACAGAAACCATGATTGCTTTAGAAGAAAGCATTAATGATAAAAAACGAATGATGCACGCTATTTTTAAAGAAATGTAGTTTGTTTTTGTTAAAAGAATTTTAAATCCTCATTATATAATGAGGATTTTTTTTGTGACGCTCTTTTGCTTTGTATTTTTATATCAATTCTTTTAAATAAGAAATTATGGAACAAGAACACTTTTTTCAATGTCCACATTGTTGGGAAGAAATCTCTATGATTTTAGACACTAGTATTCGTCAACAAACCTATATAGAAGATTGCGAAGTTTGTTGCAATCCTATAGAGATTACTCCTTTTTTTGAAGAAAACACCTTAGTTTCTTTTAACGCTCGTTCCATTGAACAGTAATTTTTTTAGAAGCAGAAACCTGCTTTCGCTACTCGCTTCCTTTTCCCGATAACAATCGGAAAAAGGAGAGCTCAAACAAAAGCTCAATCAGGGCTAAGCTTGTTTATAAACTTTCTTTATAACCTTTAATGTTTTGTAAAATCAATTAACCAAATGATAAATTAGAATTCATCTGTCATTGCCAGAAGTTTACGTCGCAGCAATCTCTTAATTTTTAAATACATTTCGTGAATTAATAGAGTTTTATTATTGTAGTGTGACATACTAAACAATATAATCTTTAACCTAAAGGGTTTTTCCAATCAAATTGCTCAAACAAGGTATACCAATCATCAGGAAAATCGGCTATTAACTGTAACAATTCATTTGTTTTAGGGTGTTTGAATTCCAATTTTCCTGCATGGAGAAACAAATTATTAAAACCTAATTCTTTTACAAACATCGCATTATGGTTAATATCTCCATATTTAGAATCGCCAAGTAAAGGATGATTATTTTTATAAGTATGAATACGTAATTGATGCGTTCTACCAGTTTTTGGAGTTAACTTAACCAAGCTATACCTTGAAGTATCATAAGGTTTTACAGGAATATCTAATGTAATATTAGCTAAGGTTTCTAAATGAGTAATTGCGTCTTTATGCTCTTTTTTATCTTTTCCTTTTACAGGCATATCAATTATTTTGTTTTCAGGAGAAAAACCACGAACAACACCAAAATAGATTTTTTGTATAGCGTTACTTTCAAACAGTTGTTGAAACATACTAACATACTCTTTCGCTTTTGCTAATAAAATAATTCCAGAAGTTTTTCTATCTAAACGATGAATAGGGTAGACTTTATACCCTTTTTCTTTTTCTACAAATTGTAAAAGAGATTGTTCGTCAGCAACATTTCTAGAAAAATAAGCATGATGAACCACCATACTATTGGGTTTGTTTACACACAACACCCATTCATCTTCATAAATAATTTCTAAGCTCATTTTGCAAAAATAAACTTTAATAA
>CAYPHE010000035.1:0-14529 GCA_964410075.1 uncultured Polaribacter sp. | reverse complement strand
TACTAGAGCTTTTTTTATTTTTACTTTTTATTCGGGATGTAGCTTAGTCCGGTTAAAGTGCTGGTCTGGGGGACCAGAGATCGGAGGTTCGAATCCTCTCATCCCGACTTTTTACTTTAAAATATCAGTTGGTTTTCGTCTGCTAAAGCAATCCTTTTAAGGTTTGTACAGCCTGTTCTGCAGTAATATCTCGTTGTGGAGAACCAAACATTTCATAACCTACCATAAACTTTTTAACAGTTGCACTTCTAAGTAAAGGCGGATAAAAACTCATATGGAAATGCCAGTGGCTGTTGTCGTTCCCATCAGTTGGAGCTTGGTGAATTCCACTAGAGTAGGGGAACGATGTATTAAATAGCTTGTCGTATGTTTTTGTAATCACAGAAATGGCATCGGCATATAATAGTGCTTCATTATCATCTAATTCTAAAATACTTGTTTTTTGTGTCTTAGGAACAATCATCGTTTCGTACGGCCAAACAGCCCAAAAAGGAATTAAAACTACAAAAGCATCATTTTGATAAATAATACGCTCGTCTTTTTCTAATTCTTGTTGCAAATAATCGCCCAACAAACTACTTTTATTTTTATTGAAGTAATTCAACTGTTGCGTATTTTTCTTAGCCACTTCATTTGGCAATGTAGATTGGCTCCAAATTTGTCCATGAGGGTGTGGGTTACTACATCCCATAACTGCACCTTTATTTTCAAAAATCTGAACATAGTTAATCAAGTCGCTACTGCCCAATTCTGTATATTCTTTTTGCCAAGCAAAAACTACTTTTTTAATTTCAGAAGGAGTCATGTCCGCTAAACTTTTAGAGTGGTCTGGGCTAAAACAAATTACTTTGCAAATTCCTTTTTCACTTTCTGCAATTAACAGACCATCATTAACAGAAAAATCTGGAGAATCTTTTTGTAAAGCAGCAAAGTCGTTGGTAAAAACAAAAACTTCTTTGTAATCTGGATTTACTTCACCGTTAATTCTTGTATTTCCTGGGCATAAATAACAAGATGCATCATAAGTTGGTCTTTTTTCGTTAGAAATTTCTTCATTTTGTCCTTGCCAAGGTCTTTTAGCTCTATGTGGTGAAACCAATACCCATTCACCAGTTAAAATATTAAATCTTTTATGTGAATAGTCTTGTAAATTCGTGTCCATTTTTATTAAATTTTGTTGATTATTTTACAACGTGTGTTCCGTCTGAAAGAGCTACAGAATAGAAAGAGCAATCTTTCCCAAAAGTATTTTTATACTCTTCTGTAACTAGTTTTTTAAAATCTTCTTCTTTTCCTTTTTCAATAAGGTTAATTGTGCAACCACCAAAGCCACCGCCCATCATTCTTGCACCAATAACATAACCACTTCCTTTAGCTTTATCAACTAAAAAATCGAGTTCATCGCAACTTACTTTGTATTGTTTAGATAGCCCATGGTGAGAAGCATAAATTAATTTACCTAAAGTTTCTAAATCATTATTTTCCATAGCTTTAGAAGCTTTTACAGCTCTTGTGTTTTCTTGAATAACATATAAAGCTTTTTGGTAGTTTTCTGGAGTAACTTCTTCTTGTATAGATTTTAAATCTTCTTCAGTAGCATCTCTTAAAGCTTTTACTTTTAATAGTTTAGAAATGTGTTCGCAGGCAGAACGTCTATCATTATACGCGCTGTCAGACAAACTATGTTTTACATTAGTATTTATTAAAATGAGTTGATGATTATCAAAATCAATTTTAAAAGACCTTGCTCTTATGGTTCTGCAGTCTAGTAAAAGTGCATGGTTTTTTACACCAAACATACTTGCATATTGGTCCATAATACCGCAATTAACACCAGCATAATTATGCTCTGCTTTTTGAGATATAAAAATCATTTCTTCTTTACTTAAACCTAAGTTAAATACTTCGTTTAAGCCATAAACAACGCTGTTTTCTAAAGCAGCAGAAGAAGACATTCCTGCACCTCCGGGCACATTTCCTTTAAAAACAAAATTAAAGTTACCTATTACCTTATTCCTATTTTGAATTTCTGCAACTACCCCAAAAACATAATTTTCCCAACTACCTTCTTTTAACGGATTTATGGTATCAACTTTAAATTCTCTTTTACTGTTTTTATCCAATGCATAGGCAGTTGAAAACGCTGCGTCGGTTTTTTGTATAGCAGCGGCAATACCTTTATCTACAGCAGCAGGAAAAACAAAGCCATCGTTATAATCGGTATGTTCTCCAATAATATTTATTCTTCCTGGTGAAAAAACAAGTACTGGTGTTTCTTTAAATTCTTTAAGAAATATGGTATTTACGTCTTTAATTAAATCAGTATTCATGGGTTAAATATTTTCTATATGCAAAGACCATTTGATACCATAAGTATCATTGGCGTTTAAAACTTTTAATCCTATTTTATTATTAAAACTATCTGAAACACCTGTGGTTTGTTCAATAGCTATTGTATTTTTTTTAGGAGGAGTATACACTTGTAAAAAGTTATTATTACCAGTTGCGTTAAATTGCAATTTATATTCTGGTGTAGTAAAAACAACTTCATCGGTCTGTAAACTCCAGCAATCATCAAATTGGTTATTTTTAATAGCAATGCCTTTAGATGTATCTACTTTTTCGGAATCAATTGTAATATTTCTTTTATCTAGAATCATTTTTTCAGTAGCATCAAATTTGATGTTACTTTCAGATAAATTACTACTTGAAAAATAAGGATGCCAACCCAAAGTAAACGGAAAAGCTTTTGTGTCTGTATTTTTTACATTAATTTCTAAAGACATATTATCTTCTGTAAAACAATAGACAAGTTGAATTGTAAATGAATATGGAAAACCAACAGATTCCGTTTTTTTCTCGTATTCTAAAACTATTGTAGCACTTTGTTCGTTTAATTCTGTATTAATCAATTCAAAAGTTTTGTCAAAAACCAAACCGTGTAAAGCATTATTTTCTTCTTTTACATTTACTGGAAATTCAAAATCGTTTCCGTTAAAATTATATTTGCCGTCTTTTATTCTATTGGCAAAAGGAAATAAAATAGATGATGCATATGTGTTGCTATAATCTAAAGGAGATAAATCTTCTATGATAGTGGTGTTGCTTAGTTTTAATTTTTGAAGACTTGCACCTTTGTCTAAAAAAAGTTGAGCATAAACGGTTTGTGAAGTATTTTTTACTTCTAAAAGATTGTCTTTTTTATTGTGAGTTATTTGAAACATAGGTTTAAATAGAGTTTCTTAATATGAGTTGATTTGGGTTTTCTATTTGTTTTTCTTCTTTTTTAAGTATCATTTCTGCTAAACGTTTTCCCATAGTATTAAAATTTGTTGAAATTGTAGTTATACCACCTTCAACAAGTTCTTTTAACAGTGTGTCGTTGTAAGAAATAATACCAAAATCTTTTGCTAATTTTAGTTTGTTTTGTTTTGACTTTTTTATAATTCTCAGTAGGTTTTTGTCATCTGGAATTATGTATAAATCACCTTTTTCTGGGGTTTTATCTTTTAATGAAGTAACAACAGTATGAGATAGTTTTTTTTCTTTACAAAATTTAGTAAAACCATTAATTAATCCTATTGGTTGTTTGTTAGCAGAATCAACTAAAATTAAATGTTTGTATTTAAAAACAAGGTTTTCTACTTCAATTAAATTGGTATAGATTACATTTTCAAAATGCTGATAAATACCAGCGTATTCTTTTAAATCGTTATGAATTTGATCTAATATGTATACTTTGTTCTTAGGTAGTATTTTTATAATTTGATTGGCGTTTTTAAAATTAGCAGGCATAATTACATAGAAATTATAGCTACCCAAATTATCGCTAATCAATTTTTCAAAAACATTTTTATTAAAGTGATGAAAAAAAATATCTACCTGTATGTTTTCTCCTAAGTGTTCTAAAAAAGAATTGTATAAATCTTCTTTAAACGAGTTGAATTCATCAAATAGCAAAAATATTTTTTGAGTGGTACGTACTGTTTCAGTAGAAACGTAGTAGCCTTTACCAACAACAGATTTAATAATTCCTCTGTTTTTTAAATCATTAAACGCCATTAAAACAGTATCTCTAGAAAGATTTTGTTCTTGCCTTAATTTGTTAATAGAAATAAGTTGATCCCCCTTTTTTAAGTTACCCGAAATAATTAATTCTTCAATAGAATTGATGATTTGTTTGTACTTAGGTACGCTTATTTTGTTGTTTATGGAAATCATATTTGCAAAAGCAAATGTACATATAAAAATTAAAATAACCTACTAGACCCTACTAGTTGGTTTTTCTAAAATTGTAATAATCTAATCTTGTATTTTTAAATTAAAAGTTATTTCGTTTGAAGAAATTTAAACTTAGAAAAAACTTTATTACTTTCGTTTAAAATTAAAGATACAAATGTTAGTAATAGGAATTGCAGGAGGAACAGGAAGTGGAAAAACTACAGTTGTTAATCAAATTGTAAAACAACTCCCCTCAGAAGAAGTTTGTGTAATTTCTCAAGACTCTTATTACAAAGCCACAGACAATTTGTCTTATGAAGAGCGTTCTAAAATAAACTTCGATCATCCAAGAGCAATAGATTTTGATTTAATTGTAAAACAGTTAAAAAAACTAAAATCGGGTAAAACCATAGCGCAACCTGTATATTCTTTTGTTACTCATAATAGAACAAAAGATACTGTAAAAACACATCCGCGAAAAGTAGTTATCGTAGAGGGTATTTTAATTTTTAATAACGAAGAATTACGAGATCTATTTGACATTAAAATATTTGTACATGCAGATGCAGATGAACGTTTAATTCGCAGAATGCGCAGAGATATTTCAGAAAGAGGGCGAGATATAGATGAGGTTTTAAATAGGTATAAAGATACTTTAAAACCTATGCATCTTCAATTTATAGAGCCCACAAAGAATTATGCAGATATTATTATACCCAACGATAAAAGAAATACGGTTGCTGTAGACATTGTAAGAACTGTAATAAACGAACGTTTATAGCATATGGCGTTTCAAAAGTTAAAACAAAATAAAATTTTTAGAGGTATAACCAACACGTTTGTCCTAATTTTTATTCCTTATGCAATCTGGATGCTTTTCTTTGATGAAAACTCTTACTTAGTTCATAGAAAGTTAAATCAAGAAATAGATAAATTAGAAGAAACTATTTTAGATTACAAAACAAAAATAAAAACAGATCAAAATACTATAGAAAAATTAAAAGACTCTTTAGAACTTATTCGTTTTGCTAGAGAAAAATATTACATGAAAAAGCCAAACGAAGACATTTATATTATTGAATTTGATACCTTAAAAAAGCAATAAAAAAAGTTTTTGTAATTTGGCAAACTATATTTACTAAATACAGTAGTTTGTTAACCAGTATTTTTATGCTTACTACTTCCCTAATAGCAATATGATAAATCACAATAAAGAAATTTCTAAAGCACAAAGAAAACAGAAGGCAATAAAAAAAGAAATTCAAAAATCTAAGAAAAAGCTTCCTGTTTATTTTGTAGTTTTTATACTTTTAACAGTGCTTAGTATTTATTTTCTAGAAGATTATTTGTACGATTATTTTGGGAATAGCTACAACTTTATTCTAACTACTATTTTTCTATTTAGCTTTGTGTTTTTAGTATTTACATACCGTATTTTTCTAAAAATATCTAACAAACAAAAAGAGTCTAAAGCCATTGGTACAAAATTGTATAAATTGATGAGGCTAGAAGATGAGGATTTACCTAAATAGTTATTGATCACCACAACTAAATCAAAAGGATTCGTATTTGTCTGGTAACCGTTAAATAATAATATACATTTTGTTGAAATTTGATAAAAATCAACATTATGGCCATATTAGGAAATATTATTAAAAGTGTAATCAATCTTTCAGATACACTAACACCAGAAGAAAATCATATAGAAAATCAACAAGGTATTCTAAAAAATTTACTAGAAACTGCCAAAGAAACAGCATTTGGTAAACATTATAATTTTAATAGCATTTTAGAAAGTAAAAATTCTGCAAAAGCTTTTCAAGAAAATATTCCATATTTCGATTATCACTCATTAGAAAAAGAATGGTGGCATAGAGTTGTTAATGGAGAAGAAAATATAACGTGGAAAGGAAAACCAAACTATTTTGCATTAAGTTCTGGTACTACAGGTAAAAAAAGTAAACGTATTCCTGTAACGGAAGAAATGCTAGAAGCAATAAAAAGTTCTGGAATAAAACAAGTAAAAGCATTAAGTAACTTTAATTTACCCGCCGATTTTTTTGAAAAAGAAATTATGATGCTGGGTAGTTCTACAGATTTAGTAGAAAATGAAGGGCGCTTAGAGGGAGAAATTAGTGGAATTAGCGCAAGTAACATTCCATTTTGGTTTAAAGGTTACTACAAACCTGGTGAAGATATTGCAAAAATAGATGATTGGGATGCTCGTGTAGAAAAAATTGCCAAGAATGCTAAAAATTGGGATATCGGAGCACTAAGTGGAATTCCATCTTGGATAGAGTTAATGCTCCAAAAAGTAATTGAGTATCATAACCTAAATGATATTCACGAAGTTTGGCCAAATTTACAAGTTTATACTTCTGGTGGAGTAGCATTTGCACCTTATGAAAAAAGTTTTAATGCATTGTTAGGTAAACCGGTAACTGTAATAGATACTTATTTAGCATCAGAAGGTTACATTGCCACTCAGGTTCGTCCAGAAACAGATGCCATGCAGTTAAATACAGCAAATGGTATTTATTTTGAATTTGTACCAATGAATCCAGATTATATTAACGAAGATGGATCAATTGCTCAAGATGCGCCGGCTTTCACTTTAGCAGAAGTAGAAATAGAAAAAGATTATATTTTAATTATTAGTACAGTTAGTGGTGCTTGGCGTTATTTAATTGGAGATACCATTAAGTTTACTAATGTTGAAAAAGCAGAAATAAAAATTACTGGACGAACGAAATTCTTTTTAAATACTGTAGGTTCACAGTTGTCCGTAAATAAAATGGATGATGCTATTGGAGAAATTGAAAATAAATTCAAAACACAAATTACAGAATATACAATTTGCGCAAAAAGAGGAGAAGATGGCGAATTTTATCATTTTTGGTACTTAGGGTCAGATACAATTGCAAATGAAAAAGAATTGGCTAAGGCTTTAGATGAATCTTTAAAAAAAGCAAATAAAAATTACAAAGTGGCTAGAAGTAAAGCTTTAAAAGGGGTAAAAGTGTCTGTTATTCCTGTTGAGAAATTCCACGACTGGAATGATGAGAATAAGAAAAAGGGAGGACAGGTTAAAATGGAGCGTGTTATGAAACCAGAAAAATTTGCAGCATGGGAAGAATTTGTTTCAAAATCTAGCTAAGTATTATTCCACTTTAAAATTGTTGATAATTGTTATGCAACTATTGAATTTTCAATAACCAAAATAGGTAACTTGTAATCGATTTTAAATTTATAAAACACTTATAATTACAAGTAATATGTCTTTCCAGAGAACTTTAGAGAAACTTAAAATTTTAGCAGATGCCGCTAAATATGACGTTTCTTGTTCTTCAAGTGGAAGTAAAAGAACCAATACCAATAAAGGTTTAGGCAACGCTACTGGCATGGGAATTTGCCATTCCTATACAGAAGACGGGCGCTGCGTTTCTTTACTTAAAATTTTATTAACGAATCATTGTATTTTCGATTGTGCCTATTGTGTTACTAGAAAAAGTAACGACGTAAAACGAGCTGCATTTAAAGTACAGGAAGTAGTAGATGTAACTATTAATTTTTATCGTAGAAATTACATAGAAGGACTGTTTTTAAGTTCAGGTATTTTTAAAAGTGCAGACTATACGATGGAGCGTTTAGTTGCAGTTGCTAAAAAATTACGATTGGAAGAAAATTTTAATGGTTACATTCATTTAAAATCCATCCCAGGAGCTTCAGATGAATTGATGCGAGAGGCAGGTTTGTATGCAGATAGATTAAGTGTGAATATTGAAATACCTACAAAATCTGGATTAAAAAAATTAGCGCCAGATAAAAATTTCGATGATTTTAAAAAGCCCATGGAAAAGGTGAAAAATGAAATCATTCAGTATAAATCCGAAAAGAAAATAATAAAAAGTACGCCCAAATACGCTCCTGCTGGGCAAAGTACTCAAATGATTGTTGGTGCTAGTGGCGAAAATGATTTTCAAATTTTAAAAACATCAGAGCATTTTTATAAAAACTATAATTTAAAGCGGGTTTATTTTTCGGGTTACGTTCCTATTAGTTATGACAAACGTTTGCCAACTATTGGTACAGAAGTACCTATGTTACGAGAAAATAGGTTGTATCAATCAGATTGGTTAACGCGTTTTTATGGTTTTCAAACTAATGAAATTGTAAATCTGAATCATCAAAATTTAGACTTAGACATAGATCCCAAATTAAGTTGGGCTTTGCGCAATTTAGATCAATTTCCTGTAGATGTAAATAAAGCGGATAAACGAATGTTGGCAAGAATACCAGGTGTTGGAATGACATCTGTACAGAAAATTTTGTTAGCTAGAAAATTTAGAAAATTAAATTGGGAGCATTTAAAAAAGATTGGAATTGCCATGAACAGGGCGCAATATTTTTTAGTTTGCGATAGTTTGCATTTTGAACGTAAAGATTTGCAACCACAACAATTGAAGAGTTTGATTTTGAAAAATTCTACAAGTAAATACGATAAAATTTTGAGTCCCCAATTAAATCTATTTTCTTAGAATGCAATCAGAAAATCTATTATATGATGGCTCTTTTGATGGATTTTTAAGTGCTGTTTTTTATGTTTTTGAACGTAAATTAAAAAATGCAACGATTCAGGTTGAAGGAGATCATCAAGAACAATTATTTTCTGAAGATACCACTATAATTTGCGAAAAAGACAAAGCAGATAGGGTTTGGAACGGAATAAAAGCAATTACACCAAAAGACGTTTGTACAAAAATTTACTATACTTTTTTAAGTGAGCAAAAAGGTGTAGAGCAGTTATTGCTAAATTATATACAATATATTTTTAAAACAAAAGGAAAGCTAGCCAAAGATTATACTTATTATAGTGTTTTGCAAACAAGTAAAATTGCTAAAAATGTAACTAGAGAAAAACATCGTATGGAAGCTTTTGTTCGGTTTCGACTAACGAAAGATGCTATCTATTTTTCAAGTATAGAGCCCGATTTTAATGTGTTGCCTTTAATAGCAAAACATTTTAAAAACAGGTATGCAGACCAACAGTGGATTATTTACGATATTAAAAGGAATTACGGTTTGCATTATAATTTAGAAGAGGTAGTTTTCGTTCAGATGAACTTTCCAAAAGGCTTTAATTTTCTTAAAACAGATACTGATTTTTTTGCTGATGAGGAATTTCAATTTCAAGAATTATGGCAAAATTATTTTGAGAGTACCAATATTACAGAAAGGAAAAACATGAAACTACACGTAAGACATGTTCCAAAACGTTACTGGAAATATTTAAGTGAAAAGCAACCGAAAAGTTTTTAATTTCAAGATTACTAAAAGTTTTAATCTTCTTCATGTTTGGCTTTATCTCTTTCAGCAATTAGCTCCATAATCTCTTCGGGAGACAGATAATATTTTTTAATCCTATTTTTATAAGTCTGAGAAACATCAGCATTATTTAATATAAAGTCTTTTGTTTTTAAAATATAGTTTTCCATATTATGAGCAACAGCAAATTTGTCGGCGGCACGTTCTGCTGCTACAATATGATTATCGGAAAAAACATACTTCATACCAAACCATAGCAGATCCGATTTACTTCTGCTTTCATAGTCCATAATATGTCCTAATTCATGACCAATCCAACCGATAAAAATATCTTTAGGAATATCTCTAGTGGAAAATTCTTTACCTGTAATTTTAAATTTTTCGCTAATTAAAATAATGTATTCTCTATTTTTTTTCGACTTAAAAAAACTACCAAATTTAGGCCTAGCTTGCATCGTAGATTTTTTAATATTCTTTTTAAATTTAAACTCAATTTTCGTGTTTTTTAATTCAGGATAATAAGCAAGTGCAATAGTTACTTCTTCTTTAATTGAATTGGGAATAATATGAGTTTCTGACATAAATAGATTTAGGATTATAAATAACTTCAACATAGTTAAATATACCATAAACCACTGCGTTTTTCGTGCTATTATCCTTAAATTTGTAACTCTTTTAATAGTACATACTTCAAATGAAAAAAATCTTAAATTTTTTGTATTCCACAAGGTTGATGGCAGTGTTGTTTTTTCTATTTGCAATAGCAATGGGTATAGCAACTTTTATAGAAAATGATTATGGAACAGAAACTTCAAAAGCATTAATTTATAATAGTTGGTGGTTTGAAGCAATTATGGCTTTTTTTGTAATTAATTTTTTTGGTAACATTTTTAGATATCGCTTATTGCGAAAAGAAAAATGGCCCGTTTTATTATTTCATGTAGCTTTTTTATTTATACTAATTGGTGCAGGAATTACAAGGTATATTGGTTATGAAGGAATTATGGTTATAGAAGAAGGAGAAACAACCAATAAGTTTTTATCGGAAACTACTTATGTAAATATTATTGTTGATGATGGGAAATTACAAAAACCAGAAATAAACGAACCAATTCTACTTTCTGCTTGGGGAAAAAATTCTTGGTCTTACAAAGACGCCTTTAAAACCAAAGAAAAAACACAAGATTTTAAAATTGAGTTGGTAGACTATATTCCTTGGGTAAAAGAAGAGTTTGTGGCAGATGAAAATGGTACAGCACATTTGTTTTTTGTAGAATCTTCAGATGGAACACGTCACGAACATTGGATTAAAAGCGGAACTATAGAAAACATTCATGGAATTTTAGTGGGTTTTAACGCACCAACTAATGATGCTACAATTAGTTTTTCTACAGTTAACGATGAATTAAAAATGGAATCGAAAGCTAATGGTGATTGGTTGCGTATGGCAGACCAAAAAAGAGGAGCAATTGTAAAAGATTCTATTGCAGATTTTCGTTATTTAACCTTACATAATATTGGGGGATTACAATTTGTAATTCCAAGACCAGCTGAAAAAGGAAGTTTAGAAAAAACAAGGGGTAAAAAAGATATCGCAGCTTTAGATGAAGTTGTGTTTAATGTAACTTCAAATAACGAAACCAAACAAATAGCATTACTTGGAAAAAAATTTAATTCTGATGGAGAAAAAGAAATAACTGTTGGCGGATTGAATTTTAGAATGTTGTACGGTTCTAAAATTTTACAAACCCCATTTTCAGTAAAATTAAACGATTTTCAATTAGAAAAATACCCAGGATCAGAAAGTGCCTCTTCTTTTGCTAGTGAAGTTACAGTTATAGACCCTGAAGAAACATTCAATTATCGCATTTTTATGAATCATATTTTAAATCATAGAGGTTTTAAGTTGTTTCAAGCTAGTTATGATTTGTCTGGAGGAAAAGAAGAAACACATCTGTCAGTAAATCATGATGCCGTTGGAACTTTTGTAACTTACTTAGGGTATTCATTATTGTATATTGGTATGATTACAATTTTATTTGCTAAGTATACTCGTTTTGATGACTTAAAAAAAGCATTACAAAAGATTCGTAAAAAGAAATTAGCAGCTTTATTCATTGGAGCACTTTTCCTTTCAGGAGCATCATTTGCACAGGATAATCATAACCACGAGGGGCAAGATCATAACCATTCTAAAGAAGACGCTATTTCATCCGAAAATACACATCAGCATGAAACCAAAAAAATTACTAAAGCCCAAATAGATTCTATTTTAAAAGCCAATATCATTTCTTTAGAACATGCAGAGAGTTTTAATAAGTTGGTTATTCAAGATGCGGGTGGAAGAATGAAACCAGCACACACTTTTGCTTCGGAATTAGTAAGAAAAGTGCATAAATCAGAGGGATTTAATGGCATGGAACCAAGTCAAGTTTTATTGTCTATTATCGAGAATCCTAAATTTTGGTTTGAAGTTCCAGTTATTCATTTAGAAAAAGGAAATAATCAAATTAGAGAACTCATAAATGTAACAAAAGAAACAAAATATGCTTCGTTGTCGGATTTTATAACACCTGTTGGCGAGTACAAAATAAGAGCATCTGTTGCAGAAGCACAAAAAAAGAATATTAAAAATAAGTTTGAAAATGATCTTATTAATATTGATAAAAGAGTAGGTCTTTTGTATCAAGCTTTAGGGGGTAGTATTTTACGCATTTACCCAATACCAGATCATGAAGAAAATAAGTGGGTTTCTAGACCAGAAAGTTTAGAAGCTAATTTTTCAGGAATTGACTCTGTATTTGTTCAGCAATCTTTGCCAGTTTACGTTCAATTTTTGCAAGAAGGAAAAAAGACAGGGAACTACGATCAAGCTAATAAGGTTTTAGAAGGCATTAAAAAGTTTCAGAAAAAGTATGGAGCAGAAGTATATCCTTCAGATAAAAAAATAGACCTAGAAATTCAATACAATAAATTACAGATATTTTACAAATTATCTAAGTACTACGGAATTTTAAGCTTGTTTTTAATTGTTTTTGTGTTTTTTAAAATATTTTCTTCAAAAAAGTGGGTAAATATTACTGTAAATGTACTTATTGGAATTGCTGGAGTTTTATTTATTGCACAAACTGCAGGTCTTGGTATGCGTTGGTATATTAGTGGAAATGCTCCTTGGGGTAACGCTTACGAAGCCATTAATTACGTAGCTTGGTCTTTAATGCTTTTTGGTTTGGCATTTGGTAGAAAATCAGAATTAACTGTAGCAGCTACCACATTTTTAACCGCTATTATTTTAGGGTTTGCGCACCTAAACTGGTTGGATCCAGAAATTGCAAACTTAGTTCCTGTATTAAATAGTTGGTGGATGTTAGTTCACGTTTCTATAATTGTTGCAAGTTACGGGCCTTTTGCTTTAAGTATGATTTTAGGGGTTTTTGCACTATTCCTTTACATATTTACTACTAATAAAAATAAAAAGAAAATAGAATTAACGTTAAAAGAGATAACAATTATTAACGAAATGGCATTAACCATTGGTTTAGTAATGCTAACTGTTGGAAACTTTCTAGGAGGAATGTGGGCTAATGAAAGTTGGGGGCGTTATTGGGGCTGGGACCCAAAAGAAACTTGGGCATTAATTTCTATAATGATTGGAGCTTTTGTATTACATATGCGTTTAATACCAGGTTTAAGAAGTAGATATACTTTTAATTTATGGTCTATTATAGCATTTTACTCTATTATGATGACATTTTTTGGTGTAAATTTCTATTTATCAGGATTACACTCTTATGCAAGTGGAGATAAAGTAATTACCCCTACATCGGTTTACTATTCTTTAGGTATTTTATTAGTTTTAGGAACTTTAGCGTATTTAAAACACGTAAAATTTTATAAAAAGTAGTGATAAACTATTGTATTTACTAAGAAAATGTATTTTTGCATTTCATTTTTAATCAACTTAAAACAGGTATGTTTCATAAAAATATAAAACTAGCTTTAGCTTCATTAATCGGATTCTGGTCTATATACGAATTCACTTTAGGAAATATTATGAATGGTATTTCTTTATTGCTTTTCGCTGGAATCTTTGTTTTGTTCTATTTTAAAAACGAATTTATATTATTGGCATTCATGCAATTGCGTAAGCAAAACTTTGATGGGTCTAGAAAATGGTTGTCATATATTAAAAATCCGGAAGCTGCTTTAACTAAAAAGCAACAAGGCTATTACAATTATTTACACGGTATTATGCTTAGCCAAACTAACATTACACAATCTGAAAAATACTTGCGTAAAGCCATTCGTTTGGGTTTATCTATGGATCATGATTTGGCAATGGCTAAATTACAATTAGCAGGAATTGCAATGACAAAACGTAGAAAACGAGAGGCTACTAATTTAATGGCAGAAGCTAAAAAATTAGACAAACATGGCATGCTTAAAGAACAGATGCAAATGATGAAACAACAAATGAAGAAGATTTAAGTATTCGTTTATTAACAAATAAAAAATATCCTCGTAGATTTATTTCTGCGAGGATTTTTTTATAGATTCGTTTTTAAAATAAAAAAAACTGCATGAAATTAATAGCCATTATAAACTTCTTTGTTACCGTTCTTGGATTTGTAAGTATCATATTAAGTGGAATCTTACTTATAAGACATCGTCAGGTGTTGTATTATTTTAAAGATACTTTTAGTTTTATTAAAGAAGATTATTCTCCAGAGATTAATGTTAAATATGGTAATTTTTTTAAAGAAAGTATGCAAGCAATAAAATTTGGTTTTAAATCTTTAAGAACTAGTTCATCTGAAGATGTTTACAATTTAGACAAGAATAATGAAATCAATCAAATAATTGTTTTATTAGGAAAATTATTAGTTTTTTCTGGGATTTTAGGAATTGTTTCAGCTTTTATCAGTAATGTTTGGGTAATATTTTTATCAAGTTTATTTTAATTAATAAACCAAATAGTATATT
>CAYPHE010000034.1:0-14664 GCA_964410075.1 uncultured Polaribacter sp. | reverse complement strand
ATCCCGATTTACTCATTCAGTGTAATGATGGTGGAGCAAATGTATCTCATAATGGCGGTAGAACTTGGTCAACACAATTCAATCAAAATACTGCAGAATTGTATCAGGTAGAAGTAGATGACCAATATCCGTATTGGCTGTATGCGGGTCAGCAAGACAATTATACCACAATTTCAGTACCTAGTTTCCCTCCAAGTGCCATACAATATAATGGTGTAGGGTGGATTATGAATACGGGGGGTTGCGAAACAGGGCCAGCCGTACCCAAACCGGGAAATGCAAATATTGTGTATGCTAATTGTAAAGGACGATTTTCGGTATTTGATAAAACTACGGGAACAGAAAAGAGTTACTATGTAGGCGCTTCCAATATTTATGGTCATAATCCTAAAGATTTGGAATATCGCTTTCAACGTGTCGCACCAATTCATGTTTCGCCTCATAACGCTGATGTGGTTTATCACGGATCACAATATTTACATAAAACTAGTAATGATGGATTAACTTGGGAAACCATTTCTCCCGATTTAACCGCTTTTGAAGCTGATAAACAAGTGATTTCTGGTAGTCCAATTACTAGAGATATTACAGGGGAAGAATACTACAGTACCTTGTATTCCATTCAAGAATCAACCTTAAAAGAAGGACTAATTTGGACAGGTGCCAATGACGGAGTCGTTTCTGTGACCAAAGATGGTGGAAAATCATGGAAAAATGTAACCCCAAAAAAATTACCAAAAGGCGGTAGGGTAGAATCTGTTGCGCCTTCTCATTTTGAGGAAGGGAAAGCGTTTGTTGTGGTTGACAGACATTTGTTAGGAGATGACAAACCCTACATTTATAAAACCACCAACTACGGAAAATCTTGGGAATTAATTGCTACGAATGGAATTCCACAAGACCATACTGCAAGGGTAGTTAGAGAAGATCCCGTAAGAAATGGATTGTTGTATGCAGGTACAGAGTTTGGTTTGTTTATTTCTTTTGATGATGGAAAAAACTGGCAATCGTTTCAACAAAATTTACCCGTTACACCAATTACAGATTTAAAAATTTTTCGTGGAGACTTGATTGTTAGTACCATGGGACGCTCTTTTTGGATTTTAGACAACATTACAGCGTTGCGAGACACCAACATCAACCAACTTGCGGACAAGCCTATACTGTTTCAACCAGACACTACCATTCGTTATCGTTATCCAAAAATTAGAGCAACTAAAGGAGCGGCAACCTACCCGAGAACAAGTGTAATTATCGATTATTATTTACCAAAAGGAAATACCGCTCCAATTCAGTTAGAAATTTTAGATGCCAACAAAAATGTAGTGGTAAGTATGGTTAGCAATAAAGATTTGATACCAAAAGTGGAAGAAGTAGAGGACATGAATTTGAGTCAAGTTTTTCGTTATGTAGATACCAAATTGACCACCAAAGCAGGCATCAATCGTTTTAATTGGAATTTAAGACAAAAGGGAGCGTGGCACAGCAAAGAAAGCAGACGTTTTAAATACGGACCTATGGTTGCTCCAGGTATGTATACTGTAAAAATGACGGTTAACTACAACCAATTTGAGCAAGATTTTGAAATAAAAATGGATCCTAGAGTAGCAAAAAATGGCGTATCTAAAACGGATATTACCAATCAAATTGCAATGCAACAACAAGTGATGGATTTGTTATCTAAAATTAGAAAACTAGCAGCCAAATTAGAAAAAGACAACTCTGAAAAAGCGAAAATTGTTCTGAGGAAAATTAAAAATGCTGAAGGAGCCTATCCGCAACAAATGTATGCTGCCCAAGTATCGTATTTACTAAATATGATTAGTGGTACCGACCAAAAAATAGGAGGAGAGGCTAAAAAACGTTTTCAGGAATTAAAGGCACAATTTGAACAATTACAAAATGAAGTTAAATCGTACTAAAAAGTCAAATTTTTGGTATGTATGACTTTGTTAGAAGCAGCTTTTTAATAAATATTATTTACTTTCTATGATTTAATTCTTTAAAAAAAACACAAACAACTAAAATTCAGGTGTTTTACCCCTATTTTTTATTGTTCAGAAATTATATATTAGCAATTGAAATAAAATATTCACTATGAAATTACTTCAAATTGCAATTCAAGAACTTGGTGTAAAAGAACGAAAAGGAACTAAAAATAATCCTGAAATTCTCAATTATGCCAAAGAAACAGGTTTTAATTGGGTTAAAGATGATGAAACTCCTTGGTGTAGCATTTTTATAAATTGGTGTTGCCTTAAAGCTAGTCTTCCTAGAACAAATAAAGCAAATGCTCGAAGTTGGTTAAATTTAGGTAAACCTGTAAAGAACCCTGTTCCTGGAGATATTGTTATCTTTTGGAGAGAAAATCCGACTTCTTGGAAAGGTCATGTAGGTATTTTTATGGGGTATTCAGCCGATAAATCTAGTATTTTTACTTTAGGTGGTAACCAAAGAAATACGGTCTCCATTCAAGGGTACTCTTCAGATACCTTACTTGGCTTTAGAAGATTGAGTGAAGATATATTATTAATACCAAAACCAGAACTAACAACAGGAGATAGAGGAGAGGAAGTAATAAAACTACAGAAGATTTTACATGAACTTAACTTTGATTGTGGCGCGATAGACGGTGTCTTTGGGGCGAAAACAACCAAAGCCTTAGTTTTATTTCAAAAAGATAGCAATCTAAAAAATACAGGAACTTACAACCAAGAAACAAGTGAAATTTTTAAATCAATTTTTTTAAACCAAGCCTAAATAAAAACAAATGAGTAAAATAAAAACAACCTTCGAGAATTTAATATTAAAACTAGAAAATACGGCTGTAGACTTTACAACTCTAGAGGTAACCACTATGACTGGTGATATTAGTAATTTAGCATCAAGTGAAGGAAAGTTTGATGCAAAAAGTTTAATCACCCAAATGTCAGATGCTGATGGTGTTATGAATCAAAAAATTAAAATTGTAGCTCATTCTCATATGGATTTTGATCAAGATACCTTACTTTTTGTAAAAGAAGATTTAAACGAAGCTGAGTCTAAACTTTTTGATTTGCACAAAGAAGCAATTGAAAATGCAAAAAAAAGTCGCCAAGACATGCTAAACTTTATGAAAGATATCATTAAAGGAGACTAATGATTTCTACTATTGCACAAGAATTTTCTGATATTCTGCCTAAAAAACAACTTCAGTTAGTGGAAGAAACTCCAATAATTGTAGTACAAAGTTTTATAGATTTAGGATACTTTACTTTAAGGCAATGGAAATCAGCACAGCAAGAAAAATACCTTGCAAATGCCATTCGACTTTTTAGACAAGATTTACAAAACTTTAAATTTTTCGATTCTAAATTTATTGGATATGAAGATTTAGAGTTAAGTACTAAAGAATTAGAATATCTTCAAGAAGCCATAGCTTTTGACAATACTATAAAAATTGCAAGCGAACTTCAGTTGGGTAAAGTAAATTTTGCAAGTCGCCTACTTAGTTATCGTATTAATATTTACGGAGGAAATAGCAATCCCAAAGAACCTTACAGTTTGGCAACTAAAAATTGGCTAGACAGTGTAAGTCAATGGTTTTCTATTAATAAAATTAGTGCAGAAATATTAGTAGACTTATTAGATGAACCAAAAAAAATAACGGAGCTATTATTAAAAGAACCAGATTTTGAAGACCGTATCCTGTATTTTAAAACTAACGATAAAAAAATAAAAAGGAGTATTAGAGGTCGTAAACGTTTGTTTGGTAAAAAACTTTCAAACAAAGCTTATAAAATACTTTTTAATAAAGAGAATTTAAAAGTTTCAAAACTGAGAAGCAAAGTAAATACTGCAGAGAACCTTTTTTTAACTAGGCTATTACAAATTCGTTTGTGGATGTTAGGATATTATGAAGGAAAAATAGATAACTTGTTTTCTATTAAAACAATTGATGCGTTAGATGATTTTTTAGATGATGAGGATATTAAATTCAATCAAATGGTACTTGAGTTAAGAACAGGAAAAAGAGATAAGGCATATTCTTATGCTCTTTTAAATGTACAAGAAATATTAGCGGCTAGTATAGACAATACAGAAAAACAATCAGACGACCTATCAAAAATAGTTGTAGAAATTGAAAGCTTACAACAATCTAGTAAAAAATATGATTTAGAAATGCATGTTAATAAATCGATAAGCAATGCATCAGAAAAAGCTTATAACAACTTATCAAAAGGAAGACGTATTTATTTAGGAATTACCAATTTTGCTAAAGGATTGCTTCGCGGATTGAAAAGAATCTTTAAAAAAATTGAAAATTTTATAAATAAAATAAAAACTGTTGCTACCAAAATTGGTAAGTTCTTTCTTGTTGAATCTGGTAAAGCCTTAAAAGTGTTTTTTTCTGGTATTGCTTTTTTATTAGGTAAAAGAGAAAATAGAACCAGTTTAGGGAATTCGTTTATATTTTCTAAGTACGATTTTGATTTTGATCAAATTAATATTTCATCTCCAAACGTAAAAAAAGAATTGTTAGACAAGCATATAGAAAAAGAACGCGACCAAATAAATAGTATGAATACATCACTTACAGTGGTAACCAATATCATAAAATGGGTAATAACCATATCTAAATTAACCACTCCTTTAGTTTGGGTAAGTTTTGTATTTCAAATAATAAAAGAAGTAAAAGAAGTACTCATAAAGAAAACAATAAAACACGCATTCTAAAAAATAAAAAAATGGATATAGAACAATTAAAAAACCAAATTACAAAAGCTGCGTCAGAATTAATGACATTAAAAATTAGAACCATTGTAGGGCCAATGGCAATAGACGCAAACAATAAAGTACATACAAAAATTGACCCAGATAAATTAGAAGATTCTAAAGCAATTATGTCTTCAATAAGTCTAATTGATGGTGATATTACTACTAAAATGGACCGTGAATTTGCAGACGGAGATTTTCAAAGTCTGCGCACTTTTCATATGGATAATGAAGCAAAAGGTAGAGAAATTATCAATGAAAATCTTAAAATTTTAAAACAACTGGCATCGTTTGTAAAAGAAGAACTCTCTAATTTATAAGCGGTAAAAGAAATTTTAACTTTATATGAGTAGTTTTAAAAATGATTTATTAAATCTAGAGATAAATACTATTGTAAAAGATAGGATAGGAGCCTTAAAAATGCCTGCGCCTTTAAAGGCTTTGGAAGATATTTTTTATGAGTATGATGAAAAAATAAAAGAAATAAATAATACAATTCAGGCTTTCAGTTTTTCTGGGGTGATTTATAGTTACAATGTTGAAGAAAAAAATGATATTGAAGGGGATAAATTGAAAGTTTACCTTATTGAGGTAAAAAATAAAGCAATCGCATTGGAAAGTCAATTGAAAAGTGATGGATTAAATGAATCTCAGTCTTCTGTTTTTATGGATGATAATTCTAATAAAATTGACAATATGAGGTCTCATTTAAGAAGAATAATTACCAATATAAAGCAAATAGAAAATTTAAAGAGCTATAGAAATATATTAAATAACAATCTTATAAATAAAAAAGATTTGGTACAGCTTAGAAAAATTTGGGAGATTGGTACCGAAGACATTGTAATGCAAACAGTCATTCAAATTGATGGTGATGTAGTAACCAGAATTATTCCTGAATACGCAACTAATGAAAATAGTGCTTTACATAAATTTCATGAGTTGGGGGTAAATGTATCTCTTAAATATTGGGGTAGTTTAATTGAGTTGGCTAGAAAGTTATTAGGAACCGTTCTTGAAAGGCTTACATGGAAAGTATAACTAAACTGATTAAAAATTTTGTCTATTTTGTAAAAGAAGGTGGTTTTGAAATTATTACTCCTAATACTAATCAAGATAATGCAGAACCTTTAATTCGTTCTTTTGTACAAATAGATGGAGATGTTATACAATATGTTAATAATAGCGTTTTAACTAATGATGTGTTAGTTCTAGCACATCATACAGCTGTTTTAAAAAAAGTAAAACAACTCGCTTTATGCATACAATCGTTTGATTGGTTGCGTAGAATTGCCATAGTAGGTTTGTTGGTAAAGTTTAAAAATACCTTAACCTCTTTTACTGCTCTTACCAATTTAAATTTACAACAAATCATAAGTAACTTAACCCCAATCGAAATTTGTTGGATGATTGGTCTAGTAATTTCTTATGTTATAATGCCTATTGTAAAAAAGGTTTATTGAAAAACCTTCCTGTCGTTTCTAACTCAGCATAGGGAGAAATTTCAATATTCTAATGATATCTCGTCGTTCGTACCTCTCTCTGTCGATATGACAAACAACTTTTTTATAACCTTCTTATCATTTCAAACTCAAAATAAGGAGAAATTCCATGATTTTAAAGATATCTCGTTGTCCATATCTTTCTGTTGATATGACAAAAGATGTGTTTAAAAAACAAAAAAATCTCAACATTATTTACACTGTATAGTTAATGTATAGTCGAATTATATAAAAAAATTAATTAAAGGACTGTACGTATGGTTTTTGTATTGAATAAATTTTAGATGCTCTCTATTTTAAAAATTAAATTTAATCTCAACAAAAAAATAAAGTGAGATGCAATCTAATTTTAGCCAATCTATAAAAGTATTGTTGTTGTTTTTACTCTTCAATTCTTTTTCTATTTCAGCACAAGTAACTATAGGAAATGGAAGTTATGCAAATACTTTTCCGGGTACAGATACTGCGGGTAGAAACAGCTTTCCTTCTGGCTCGCCACAATTAAGTGGTAATGCCTTAGGAAAACCAGTACCAACAAACGATTGGTGGTCTAAACTTGTTAAAGAAAATCATGCAGACAATTTGTTCAATTATCCGATGACTTTAAAAACAACAGGTCAAGGGTTAATTGTTACTTACATTCCTTGGGGACCAATTGGTGATTCTGCTCCAATAGAAGTTGGTCTTACTGGGTTAAACACAACAAAAACAACGGTTTCAGACTATTCAGACTGGACAGTTACCATGAATTGGAAAGATGCCAATAACGAATTAAAAGCCACTTCTGGTATTGGAATGCCTTTTCTATATTTTGAGAAAGATACCGACGATGTGGTACAGATTAAGGTGAATTCTGGAACGGTAAGCATCTCTAATGAAATTTTAATTATTGCCAATGCTACTAGTGGAGCCGATTTTGTGTTTTATGCACCTGTTGGAAGTACTTGGTCTCAATCTGGCAATACATATACTTCAACATTAAACGGAAAAGATTACTGGTCTATGGCAATGCTA
Source organism: uncultured Polaribacter sp. (assembly GCA_964410075.1). Classification (GTDB taxonomy): domain Bacteria; phylum Bacteroidota; class Bacteroidia; order Flavobacteriales; family Flavobacteriaceae; genus Polaribacter. The sequence continues at coordinate 7,393 of CAYPHE010000034.1, read as the reverse complement.
CCGCAAAGTACTTCTAATGTAAACACGGTGGCTCAAGAGTATAAAAAATATGCCTATGTTTTTCCAACAAATACAACTACAGCATGGAATTATAACGAATCAAATTCGAAATTAACAACCACATTTACTGTAGATACAGAAATAAAAGAAGGAACAAATACCAACCTTCTTTTAGGGTTGCTACCACACCAATGGAGTAATTTATCATCAAATTCTTCAACACCAAATGAATATAGTTACAACACAGTACGTGGACAATTAAAAACTCTTAATGGAAATACATTTACTGTAGAAAACACCTTTAAAGGAATATTGCCTACACTCCCTAATTTGGGGCATTATAGTTCGGGTTATAACCCTGCGCAATTAGAAAATAAAATAGCACAGATTGAAAACGATCAATTGGCCACTTGGACCGATTCTTATAATGAAGGGCAAGTAATGAACAGGTTGATACAAACGGCAAGAATAGCCGATCAAATAGGCAATAATGAGGCTAGAGATAAAATGGTGGCCACTGTAAAAAAACGTTTGGAAGATTGGTTGACCTATCAATCTGGAGAAGTAGCATTTTTGTTTTATTATAATAATGATTGGTCTACCATGTTAGGCTATCCTTCTGGTCATGGGCAAGACAGTAATATTAACGACCATCACTTTCATTGGGGCTATTTTATTCATGCTGCGGCATTTATAGAACAATTTGAACCCGGTTGGATGAACCAGTGGGGCGATATGGTTAATTTGTTGGTTAGAGATGCTGCTACAGCAGACAGAAACGATCCCTTATTTCCGTTTTTACGAAATTTTAGTCCTTATGCTGGGCATAGCTGGGCCAACGGTTTTGCTTCGTTCCCTCAAGGAAACGACCAAGAATCTACATCAGAAAGCATGCAATTTGCTTCCTCTTTAATTCATTGGGGAACCATTACTAATAATACTTCAATTCGTGATTTAGGAATCTATATTTACACCACAGAACAAACTGCCATAGAAGAATATTGGTTTGATGTGTACAATCGAAACTTTCAACCTTCGCAACCTTATCGTTTGGTTTCTAGAGTTTGGGGAAACTCTTATGACAATGGCACATTTTGGACAAATGATATTGCGGCGTCATACGGAATTGAAATGTATCCCATTCATGGTGGATCCTTGTATTTGGGACACAACCAAGCGTATACACAATCGTTATGGACAGAAATTACAGCCAACACAGGTATTTTAAATAACGAAGAAAATCCGAATTTATGGCACGATACCTTTTGGAAATACCTATCACTCATCAACCCACAAGCAGCCATAGATTTGTACGATTCATATCCAGACAGAACATTAAAATTTGGGGTTTCAGATGCGCAAACTTACCATTGGTTGCATTCCATAAACGCTATGGGAACTGTAAATACTGAAATTACGGCAAACTACCCAATTGCAGTTGCTTTTCAAGACAATGGCATTACCACTTATGTTGCACATAATTATTCCAATGCTCCCATTACCGTAACGTTTTCCGATGGTTTTCAGCTAAGTGTTCCTGCAAATTCTATGGCTACAAATAGAGATTTACCTATTTCTGGTATTTTATCAACAAACACGGTTCAAGCTAAAGAAAACGACGCTATTCAGCTAACCACAACTACAACCGGAACAGGAATTACCAAAGTAGCTTTTTACAACGGAGATACTTTGTTAGGAGAAGACACTACAGCACCTTTTGAGTACACCATGCCTAACATCACTTTAGGAATACACAATTTGTATGCGAAAATATATGCAGGAACCGAATTTAATATTTCTAATGTAATTACAATTCAGGTAGGCGATCAATTGCCTTATTCAGCTACGCCTAGTGCAATACCAGGAGTTATTGAAGCGGCTCATTTTGATTATTTTGAAGGTGGAGTAGGGCAACATATTTCTTATTATGATGCTTCGGTAGAAAATCTAGGCAGTTTCAGGCCAACAGAATATGTAGATGCAGTAACGGTTACCAACGAAGGAGCAACCTTAGGTTGGATTTCTTCTGGCGAATGGATGGAATATACTGTAGATGTTGCAACAACAGGATGTTACGATTTGAATTTTCGTTATGCTTCTGGAAACACCAATGGAGGAGGGCCTTTTTATTTTGAAATTGATGGGAAAAAAGTAAGTACTGATATTGTAGTTGGCCCTACAGGAGATTGGGGAAACTGGAATACAAAAGTTAGTAATGTAACATTAACTGCAGGAACTCATGTATTGCGATTGGTGGTTACAAATGGTGAATTCAATTTAGGGCGAATGACATTTAGTTACAATGCTTTAACATGTACAAAACCAGGCGAAAACACAGGCATTCCGTTTGATTTTGAAACGATTCCTACAACTGCAGATTTTAATAATTTTGATGGAGGTACAGCAACCGTAGAAGCGGTTATGCCACCACAAAGCACGGGTAATAACAGCAATAATTTAGCAAAATTAGTTAGAAACGGGGGCAAAGCTTGGGCAGGTTCTTACTTGAATTTAAAGGATGTATTAAACTTTACCACTAACAATTACATCACCCTAAAACTATGGACGGAAGCTCCAATTGGTACCTCAATACAATTAAAATTAGAGCAACAAGCAGGAGGCAGTACATACGAACTGAAAACATCAACCACTGTAACAGGAACATGGGAAACCTTAAGTTGGGATTTTTCTGCACTTGGTGCAACTTCTTATGATAGGCTTGTATTTATGTTTGATATTGGCAATACTGGAGATGGTTCTGCAACTTCAACCTTTTATTTTGATGATGTGCAACAAGAAGCCACCTTAGCTGTAGAAGATTTTAGTACAGCAACACTTGTAACCTATCCAAACCCTGTTACCGATGTTCTTTATATCAACTCGAACACAATACATTTAACTAAAGTTGAAATATTTTCTTTGTTAGGCAAAAAGGTTAAAGAAGTTACAACCGATTTTAATGCAATACCTGTAAATGAACTGTCTAACGGCATTTATTTTATCAAAGTCTATTCTAAAAATACACAGATCACTAAAAAAATAGTTAAAAAGTAATTTGTTTTTTACTCAATAACCTTAAACACTTTATTAAACTTAAGTTAAGCTTATATAGTTTTTATTTAAAAGAATAGGGGAGTTGATTTTATTTTTTAGAGTTTTGTTGAAAGCACTCATATTCTAAAGAGTTGCTTATTATTTTATAATAATTATTTTCTTTAATGAAAATTAGGAGTGAAGTGGGAATGTGTATGGAATGGGAATATTCTGTGTTAATTATCTAATAATTACGGGATTCCGTAGAAAGTTACTTCTTAAAATTCTTTATATTGTGATGGAATTATAGACCTCTTCCTATCTATAAATTCTGGCCAAATATTATAACTAAAGAATTATCTAATTAATTTATGTTTTTAGAAAAACTCAACATTAAAAATTTTAGGGGAATTAAAGAATTAAACCTTAATTTCAATAGTAGTGTAAATATTATAATAGGAGAAAATAATGCAGGTAAATCAGCAATTATAGATGCTCTTCGTATTTGTTTAAGTATTGGTAAGCAATGGAAAGATATTGGTATTAAAAATGATGAAGATTTTCATATTAATGTCAACGAGCTAAATTCTCCTTTACACCCCATAGAATTTAGCTTAGTATTTAAAATAGAAACACCTAAGGATAGAGAATATTTTCAAAGTTTACTTTGGCAAAATCCTGATGACCCAAACGATATTAACTTACAAATACAAGCAAGGTATTCATTAGAAACTAACCCTAAAGGTAATCAAGTATTAAGATGGGATATTTGGGGTGGACAAAATCCTGGTCAAAGAATAAAACCAGAAGAGGCTCAGCTATTATTTTATTCTTATTTAGAGCCACTAAGAAATGCTGAATTAGAATTAAGACCTTATGCAAAAGGTAATAAAGTTACTTCTCTATTCAAAGAAATGACCAAATATAAAAAAGTCAATGAGGAAGGAGAAGAAGAAGAAGTTGAGCTAAATATTGATAAAAAGAATCAGTTAGCAAATACTCTTCAAAATGTAATTCAAGATAAAGATTGGACAGGAGTTGTAAAGACAGGTGAAACTTTTGTAAATGAGCATTTAGAGAAAGCTGATATAAGGAAAAAAGAATCTAGAGTACATTTAAAACTATTAGAATATAAATATGATAATATAGTTAAAGGTGTTTTAACTAGAAAACCTGTTTATCAAGAGGAACTATTAAGTGGAGATTATACCCAACAAAAATATTTTGACATTAGTCAAAACGGTTTAGGAGAAAACAATCTAATTCTAGCATCATCAGTTCTTGGAGATTTAAAAAACAGGAGAGCTGAACAAATAGAACATTATTATGCTCTTTTAATAGAAGAACCAGAAGCCCATTTACATCCGCAAAAGCAGAATTCATTTTTTAATTATTTAAGTAGCTTAAAAGATTTAAGAGTACAGATATTTATTACCTCTCATTCTCCAACTATAACTGCAAAATCAGATTTAGATAATTTATTAGTCTTACAAAAACAAGAAGATTTAATTAGCAATTTTGCACTGAAAAAATCAGAATTAAGTCCTAATAATAAAAACTATTTGAAGAAGTTTTTAGATGTTACCAAGTCTCAACTCTTTTTCTCAAATGGGACAATTATGGTTGAGGGAATCTCAGAAGCGTTATTACTCCCCGTATTTGCAGAAATAATGGGTGAAGAATTTAATTTAGATAAAAATGGAATTGAATTAATCAATATAAATGGAGTTGCATTCGAACCATTTGCTAAACTTTATAATTCTGAAGATGCCAGTAAACGCCTATCAGCTTTTTGTTCAATAATAACAGATAATGATAAAGGATTAATTGCTCCAAAGCATTTTATTAGTGAAGAACAAGATATAGATTCTCCTAAGGCTAAACTTATTTTTAATAAGCTTAAAGGAATAGGAATCGTAGATACAAATAATAGAATAATAAACTTTGATAATAATGTAGATTTAATAATTGAAAATTATGAAGACGAATCTATATTTATTAAAGGTGTTTTAAATGAAATGTATAATAAGATATCTGACAGAGCTTCTAAAGCAAAAGAGTTAGAAAAAGAAAATTTAAAGGTTGTTTTAGCAGAAAACACCTTTGAATATGAATTAATGGTATCAAATACTGCTAATGCTAAGACTATGTTGGATGTTTATAAACGTATGCATCCAAGAACAATATTTGTAGCTGATGATGAATCATTAGATAATAAAGCATTAGATTTATTAGAAAAACTAAAATCTAATAAAGATAAATCAGAATTCGCACAACAACTCGCGCTTGTATTAGAAAAAATAGATGCTTTAAGAAATGCTTTTGTAGTTCCTGATTATATTCAAGAATCAATTCGCTGGGTAATAAATAGAGAATAATGTACGATCATTTATCTGAAAAGCAGAAAGAAATTCTACGTTATAACAAAGGAACTGTTGTGGTGAAAGCTTGCCCAGGAAGCGGTAAAACTTATTCTGTATCGGCAAGAATTTCTAAATTATTACATGAAAATGATTTTAAGAGAAAAGGGATTGCAGCTATTTCTTTTACAAATATAGCTTGTTCCGAAATCGAGGAGAAACTTAGAGATGATTTTAGTATATATGTTCCTCTAAAGCATCCTCATTTTATGGGGACTATAGATAGTTTTATTAATACTTATATATTTCTTCCTTTTGGTCATTTAATTATGAAATGTCCCATTCGTCCTGTTCTTGTTGGTGAACCACATTCTAATTGGTCTCATAAATTATTCGAAAGAGATTATGGTCAATATTTCGATAAAACAACTTTCGGAATTGATGATAAACTATTGATGATTGCACCATATCAAGCTTTTCATTTTAGATGGAGCTATTACACTCAGGCTGGAAATATAAATGGAAATATACAACACATAATTGATTCTAAATGGAAGTTTTTCTCTTTGGGTTATGCTAATCAATCAGATGCTAATTATATCGCTTTGAAAGTATTAGAAAAATATCCACTTATTGCAACTAATGTTGCTAATTTATTTGAATATTTTATAATTGATGAAGCTCAAGATACTAATGAAGTTCAAATGAGAATTCTTGATATATTAAAAAATGTAGGTACAAATAATATAATGTTAATTGGAGATAGAGACCAATCTATCTTTGAATGGAACGATGCTAAGCCGGAACTGTTTGATAAAAAATTTGATGAATGGGATAATATTTTACTTGATGAAAACCGAAGAAGTTCACAGGCTATTTGCGACTTTACAAAGAATTTATCATCATTTGACAAATCAGATGCTGTAAATGAAGAAGTAGCTAATTTTGATTTAGTTCCTCAAATAATAGGTTATAAGCTTTCTAAAAGAGCAACTAAAAAAGACCCAACAATAATAAGTCAAGAAGAAAGCAAGTCTAGTTTCAACGATATTTTATCAGGATTCTTAAAATTATGTAGAGAGAATAATATCGAAATTAATAAGGAAAATGTTGCTGTAATATACAGAGGTAAAAGTAATTCTAAATATTTAGGATTAAACCTTGATGTATCATCTTATGAAAATATTCCGTGGATAGACAAACAATACCACATTAGAAATATTATTTTAGGAAAACATTTAATGGATAATCACGATTTTTTTAAAGGATATAAACTCATAGAAAAGGGATATTTTGAAGCATTAATAAGAAAGACTAATCACAATTTTTATTGTACAGATGATTTTATAAAGACTCAAATTGAGTTAAATGGATTTATGAAACATAGAGATACTGTCTTCAATTTTATTAATAAGTTGTCAAACACTAATGATAAAACGTTTAATCAATGGGTTGATGAATCAAACAAAAAAATAAAAGATATCGGAATAGAATTAAATATTAATACAGAAAATGGGGATGTTTTAATTGATGACTATTATGCGAGTAATTTAAATTCAGATAGTATACATCCATTTTATTATGGTACAGTTCATTCTGTTAAGGGAAAAACTTTTGAAGCTGTTTTATTACTTTTAGGTAAAAAAGCTATAAGGAATTATGTAAATATAATAAATGCACCTAATCTTAATGATTTACCAGAAAATTGTAAAGAAGAATTAAGAATTGTATATGTTGGTATAACTAGACCTAGAAAAATATTAATAATGGCTGTTCCTGATTCAGATATTGAAGTTTGGAATAATAAAATGTTTACTTGATAAAAATAGAATTATAACTAAAAAAACGTAATTTATTTATACAAAAATGATTAATCAATTGTGTCATAATATTCTGCGTTATATTACTTTGCTTTGGAGAAAAGCTTTTACCAGTAATAATCTTCTTTTATTTTTTCTTCTCATTTTTTTAAAATTTAAGAATACTCTCTGCCTGAAGCG
>CAYPHE010000033.1:4698-14952 GCA_964410075.1 uncultured Polaribacter sp. | reverse complement strand
TTTGCAAACAAATCGTAAAACCATGAAAGATTTATTATCTAACTTAAAAATATCTGTACCCGATAAAATATATATAAAGGACCCTGAAACCTCTCAACTAGGAAAGCGTATTATTGAGAATAGCATTGTTATTATCAATGAAATTGGTTTTGAGAGCTTCACCTTTAAAAAACTAGGAAATAGAATTGGTTCTAATGAAAGTTCTATTTATAGGTATTTTGAGAGTAAGCACAAACTACTTTTATACCTATCTTCTTGGTATTGGGCTTGGTTAGAGTACCAATTGGTTTTAGAAACTTTTAGTATTTCTAACGCTAAAGAAAAGTTAGAAAAAGCCATTACCATTCTTACAAGAACTGTAGAAGAAGACAGTAATTTCTCTCATATTAACGAAGTATTATTGTATAAAATTATTGTGAATGAAAGTTCTAAATCATTCTTAACCAAAGAGGTTGATAATGATAATAAAGAAGGTTATTTTGAAGTTTATAAACGTTTGGTGACTCGTTTAGAACAGATGATTGCCAACGTAAATTCTGATTATAAATTTGCTTTAAGCTTGGCAAGTACTATTATAGAAGGTGGTTTACATCAGCATTTTTTAAACAACCACTTCCCTTCTATTACCAATTGCGATAATAACAAAGTACCAACAAAATTCTTTTTGCATTTAGTATTTCATACTTTAAATAAAGATAATGACTAACAAACCACTTACTCCTTGGCAACGTTTCTTAGGGTTGCTAAGACTAGAAAAAAGAGAGATTTTTCAGATTTTTTATTATGCCATTTTTGGCGGAATTGTTTCGCTTTCATTACCCTTAGGTATACAAGCAATCATTAACTTAATACAAGGAGCACAAATTTCTACCTCTTGGATTGTTTTGGTTGTTGCAGTAACTATTGGAGTAATATTTTCTGGAGCATTGCAATTAATGCAATTGAGAATTATAGAAACCATTCAACAGAGAATCTTTACAAGAGCTTCTTTTGAATTGAGCTATCGTTTTCCGAAAATTAAAATGATAGAATTACGTGAGTACTATCCACCAGAATTAGCAAATCGTTTTTTTGATACCTTAACCATTCAGAAAGGATTATCAAAAATATTAATAGATGTACCAACAGCTATTTTACAGATTATTTTTGCTTTGATTTTACTATCATTCTATCACCCATTCTTTATCATCTTTGGTATTTTATTGCTTTTGCTTATTTACATTGTATTTAAGTTTACAGCACAGAAAGGTTTAGAAACAAGTTTAGTAGAATCTAAAATAAAATATAAGGTTGCACACTGGATACAAGAAGTAGCAAGAACTGTAGTTAGCTTTAAACTGTCTGGAAATACAAGTTTGGCCATGTCTAAAAATGATTCATTGGTTGATAAATATATTGAAGCTAGAGAAAATCACTTTAAGATTTTAATCTTACAATTCATGCAAATGATTGGTTTTAAAGTAATTGTAACAGCCAGTTTGTTATTAATTGGTGGTGCATTGGTTTTAAATCAAGAAATGAATATTGGGCAGTTTGTTGCAGCAGAAATCATTATACTTTTGGTAATTGCTTCTGTAGAGAAACTAATTATAGGTTTAGAATCTTTTTATGATGTATTAACTTCTATTGAAAAAATCGGTCAGGTTGTAGACAAAGAATTAGAATCTCAAGATGGAGAAAAGCCTTTATTTAAAGATGGTTTAACTGTAGAATTGGATGAAGTATCTTATGAAGTTGCCAATAGAAAAAAACACATTATTAAAAACATTTCTTTAAAAATAAAACCGAAAAGTAGAATTCTAATTGTTGGAGAAAGTGGTGCTGGTAAATCTAGTTTATTACGTTTAATATCTGGAGTTATAGAACCTACAGCTGGTAATATTTATGTAAACAACTTAGCTTTAGGTAGTTTACACTTAAATCATTACAGATCTCAATTAGGATTGTCTTTGTCTGAAGAAACACCTTTTGAAGGTAGTATTAGAGAAAATTTAATTTTTGGGAATGATAAAATTAAAGACTCTAAGATATTTGAAATATTAGATATTGTTGGCTTATCTCAATTTTTAAAAGAGCAAGCCAATGGTTTAGATACTATTTTAAATGCAGAGGGTAAGCAAATGTCTTACACAATTGCTAAGAAGATAATTTTAGCTAGAGCCATTATTAAAGAACCAAAGATTATGATTCTAGAAGATCCTTTAGATCAATTTAATTTAGAGGAAACTGTAAGTATCATTAAGTATTTAACAGATAGTGCAAGACCTTGGTCTTTAATTGTAGTAAGTAGTAAAAAGAGCTGGAGAACAGAATGCAGCCAAACTATTACAATTGATAAAGGTGAAATTAAAGCAATAAACTAGTAGACAATGTTAAACATAACTAACAATCAAATCCATAAAAAAGTAGATATAACCAAGTTTAAATCTGGTGGAAGAGTTTATGCAAAAGAATACTATAGAGCATTCAATAAATTCTTATTAGCTGCAGCTATTATTGGTATTATCTTTTTGTTTTTACCATGGACACAGAATATTACTGGTAAAGGTATTGTTACCACACTAACTCCAGAGCAAAGGCCACAAACCATTCAATCTCAAATTCCTGGTAGAATTGAGCAGTGGTTTGTAAGAGAAGGAGATTATGTACAGAAAGGAGATACCATTTTAAGAATATCTGAAGTTAAAAGTGAGTATTTTGACGATAGACTTATTGAAAGAACCAATGAGCAAATTAATGCAAAAACTTCATCTGTAGGTGCTTATGCTTTTAAAGTTGCAGCTTTAGACAGACAAATTGTAGCTTTACAAGAAGAACAAGCATTAAAATTACAACAAGCAAAAAATAAGCTTTTACAATCTAAACTAAAAGTACAGAGTGATAGTATTGCATTTGAGGCAGCTAAAACCAATTTAAAAATTGCTCAAAGTCAGTATAATCGTGATTTTACTTTGCAGCAAGAAGGTATAAAAGCTGTAAAAGATGTAGAAGAAAAGCGTTTAAAATTACAAGCTACAGAAGCTAAAATCATAGAGCAAGAAAATAAATTATTGGCAGCTAAGAATGAAGTAATAAATTCTAGAGTCGAAATTTCTAGAATAAAAGCAAGCTATGCAGATAAGATTTCTAAAGCTCAAAGTGATAAGTTTACTGCACAATCTAGTGGTTTTGACGCCAAAGCACAAGTCTCTAAATTAGAAAATAGCAATAGTAATTATAAGGTTAGAAGTAGCTTATTATACATACAAGCGCCTCAAGATGGTTTTATCAATAAAGCCTTAAAAGGTGGTATTGGAGTTACTTTTAAAGAAGGTGATGAAATTGTAGGTATTATGCCTGCTCAATATGATTTGGCTGTAGAAACCTACATTAGACCTATAGATCTACCTTTAATTCATATTGGTGAGCAAGTTCGTGTACAATTTGATGGTTGGCCTGCAATTGTTTTTAGTGGTTGGCCTAACATTTCTTACGGAACTTATGGCGCGAAAGTAGTAGCTATAGAAAATTTTATTAGTGATAATGGTAGATACCGAATTTTATTAGCTCCTGATGAAACAGATCATACTTGGCCAACAGCCATAAGAGTTGGTTCTGGAGCAAAAACAATTGCACTTTTAGAAGATGTACCAATTTGGTTTGAATTATGGAGACAGTTAAACAGCTTCCCTCCTAACTATTATCAGCCAGATGGAGATTCATCAAGCAATAAAGGCGCTAAAAAGAAATAAACATCAAATCATTGTAGCATTTCATTTATGAAAAAAATTATTGGTCTTCTGTTTTTACTGATGTTTCAGCAATATTCGGCTCAAGATAAAATTGAGTCTGTAATGACCTTGTCTGAGTATTTAGGATATGTAAAAAACTATCATCCAATTGTAAAGCAAGCAAACTTGGTAATTAATACTAGTGAGGCTAAATTGCTTAAAGCTAGAGGTGCATTTGACCCAAAAATTGAAATTGATTTTGATAATAAACAGTTTAAAGAAAAAGAGTACTACAACAAATTAAATGGAACCTTTAAAATACCTACCTATTATGGTTTAGAGTTCAAAGCGAACTTTGAAAACAATGAAGGGCTATTTTTAAACCCTGAAGCCAATGTACCCACTGATGGTTTATATGCTGCAGGTGTTTCTGCATCTTTATTAAAAGGACTGTTGATTAATAAAAGAATGGCAGATTTAAAACAAGCAAAACTATTTTTAAATCAAGCTAAAGAAGATCAGCAAATTTTGGTGAATGAAATACTTTTTAAAGCGTCATTATCTTACTTTAATTGGTTAAAAATATACAATGATAGAAATGTATATCTCAATTTCTTAAACAATGCAGTTGTTCGTTTTGAAAGTACAAAAAGAGCTTTTCAGCAAGGAGATAAAGCTGCTATAGATACTTTAGAAGCAGGTATTACATTAAATAATAGAAAACTAAACTTAGAGAAAGCACGAATTAAATTGGTAAAAGCTTCTTTAGAATTATCGAATTATTTATGGTTGAATGATAACACTCCTGTTGAATTACAAGACAATATTATACCAGACGTAAATACTTTAGAAAAAGTAGACACTACCTTTAATATTGCTTTATTTAACAATGCAAATTTTGATATTGAGAATCACCCAAAAATTAGATCTCTTAATTTTAAAGTAAGGAGTTTAGGTGTAGACAAGCGTTTAAAAGCCAACAATTTGTTACCTCAATTAGATGCACAATATAACTTTATTACACAGACACCAAGACAAGGAAATTCCTTTAATGTAGATAATTACAAAGCTGGAATTAGCTTTAAATTACCAATATTCTTAAGAAAAGAAAGAGGAGATTTAAAATTAGCGAAAGCCAAATTACAAGATGCTGAATTTGAAACTGAAGCTGCTAAAGTGTCTATTAGAAATAAGGTAAATGCAGTGCAACAAGAATTAGATTCTTATGTTACTCAAAATGACTTTATCATCAATATTGTAAAAGATTATGGTACGTTATTAAAAGCAGAAGAGCGAAAATTCTTTCTGGGTGAAAGTTCTTTATTTTTGGTAAACTACAGAGAATCTAAATTGATTGAAACCAAACTAAAAGCTATTGATCTAGAAAATTCTTACCTAGAAACAAAAGCCAACTTATTTAAAACAGCGGTTATTTCTATAGCTGATTAAACAATATCAAAAGCCACACAGAAAAGAAGATGATTAAACTTATGATAAGTTTAATCATCTTCTTCTAGTGTAAAAAACTCATTCACAGGTATCTTAAAAACTGCAGAGAGTTTTAAGGCCAATACTGTACTTGGCACATACCTATTTTTCTCAATAGAGTTAATGGTTTGCCTAGAAACTCCAATTTCTTTCGCCAAATCATCTTGGGTAAGATTTAAAATAGCACGTTGTACTTTAAGTGTATTTTTCATCTTATCTGTTCATTCTTTTTAATTGCCAAAAAACCATCAATTGAACAACTAGCATATAAAACAAAATCTGAAAGTAATTTAATCCTTCTAATTTCTCAGTTTCATCAAACAACAACCCTACTCCAAAATTGATAAAAGGTTGTACTAATGCATAAAGTATAACAAGTATAAATGCAATTCTATAAGATTGAGAACGTAAACTATCTAAATACTCATCTTCAAGCTTTTCTTTTGCTAAAGAAATAAGTAGCATACCCACTAATAAAATTCCAGATAAAACAGGTTTCACCCAATTTGGTTCATCAACAAACTTCTTTGCAATCATTAAAGCAAAAGCAGAAAACGAAATAATATAACCTACTTTTTTATACTTATGATGCAGTTGAAATTTATTCATTTTCTCTACATAACTCTTTTCTTTTTCACAAATTGATTGCTTTACCATTTTAACTTTGTTTTACAAATTGACAAATATTTTTTATATAATGACAAATATACTTTACATTTAATGATTTTACAAATTTTTTATTACTTTTAAAAAATCAACCAAAAAATAACACCATGAATATCAAAAAAAAACCAACCACTAAATTCTATATTATTGGAGTTTTAGCTCTAATTTGGAATTTAATGGGAGTTGGAGCTTATTTAATTCAAGCTTTTATGACAGAAGAAATGATTGCTACCTTACCAGAAGAGCAACAAGCAGAGTTTTTAGTAGAACATCCTGCTTGGTATACAGCATTATTTGCATTAGCCGTTTTTGGTGGTGCTTTAGCTTGTATTTTATTATTAGCAAGAAAAAAAATGGCTTACTACTTCTTTTTAGTATCTGGTATATGTGCCATTGCTCAACAGGGTTATTTGTTAGCAACAGTAACACTTTCTAGTGTAGTAATGCCAATAATGATTATTATCTTCTGTATCTTTTTAATTTGGTACTCTAAAAGATGTATCACAGAAGGTATTTTAAATTAGAATAAAATATTAGATAAAAGCTGCTAAATGCAGCTTTTTTTATTGAGGGTTTAAAGCTTAAAAAACTATTAAAAGTCTAAATCATAAATTCATACATATTAAAAGACTAAAACAATTCCAAACCTATGAAACTACAGTATAATTTTATAATTGCATTTGTTGCAGGAGTGCTTTCATTGAGTGCTTACGCTCAAAAAAAAGATTCTTTATCTGGTCAAGAAAAGTTTAAAGAGCTACCACTAGAAAGTGGTAGAATGATAAATTTTAATACCACAGAAGGAACTTGGCTTTCCTTAGATATTAGTCCAGATGGAGAAACAATTATGTTTAGCATGCTTGGAGATTTATATACCATCCCTTTTTCTGGAGGTAAAGCCACAAGAATAACAGATGGTATGGCTCTAGATACGAAACCTAGTTACAGTCCTGATGGAAAAAGCATCGCTTTTGCCTCTGATAGAAGTGGAAATGACAATGTTTGGATTTTAGATTTAGCAACGAAAGAAACAAGACAAGTTACTAAAGATAGAAGAGGTTCTGTAGAATCTGTAGCCTGGTCTCCAGATGGAGAATATATTGTAGCTGCCAAAGGTAAAAGAAACTTAAAATTACATTTGTATCATAAAGATGCAGGTAGTGGAACACAGCTCATAAAAGAACCAGCAAGTTTAAAAACTGTAGAACCTGTTTTTAGCGCAGATAACAAATACATTTATTATTCAACCAGAAATGGTGGTTGGAATTACAATGCACAATTACCTCAATATCAAATTTCAAGATATGATTTAGAAACAGGAAAATCGACAAGAATTACTTCTAGATATGGTTCTGCCTTTACTCCCACTCTTTCTAGCGATGGAAAATATATGGTATATGGATCTAGATATGAAGAAAAAACGGGCCTAGTTTTAAGAGATTTAATTTCTGGTGATGAAAATTGGTTGGCTTACCCTATTCAAAGAGATGAACAAGAATCTGTTGCTTCTTTAGGAGTATTACCAGCAATGGCTTTTACACCTGATAACAAAGAAGTTTTAGCTTCTTATGGAGGTAAAATTTATAGAATACCAGTTTCTGGTGGTAATGCAATAGAAATTCCTTTTGAGGTTGATATAGCTTTAGCAATTGGTCCAAAATTAGAATTTAAATATCCTATTTCTGATGATCCAAAGATGTTTGCAAATCAAATTAGAAATCCAAAGACTTCTCCAGATGGAAAACAAATTGTTTTTAATGCATTAAACAAATTATATGTTATGAAGCTTCCTGATGGAAAACCAAAAAGGTTAACCAAAATGGATTTGAATGAAATGCAACCAAATTGGTCTCCAGATGGAAAAGAAATAGTATATACTACTTGGTCTGATAAGAATGGAGGTCATTTATACAAAGTAAATGCAAAAGGTGGTAAACCTGTTCAGTTAACTACTACTTCTGCATTGTACAATACACCTGTTTGGGATGCAAAAACCAATAGAATTGTTTTTACAAAAGGAAGTGCCCAAAACTTTAAAAATGCCTATACAAGAGGTGCTTTTTCTGGTGGTGAAGATTTAGCATGGATTTCTAGTGATGGAGGTGCTACTAATTTTATTACTAAAACAAATGGAAGAGGAAATCCTCATTTTGTAAAGAATGATAATAGAATCTATTTAAGCAATGGTTCTGGCCTAAGCTCAATTCGTTGGGATGGTACAGATGAAAAGAAAATTGTAAGTATAAGAGGTATTGTAACATTTGGTAACTCTCATAAAGACGATGTAGATTTTGGACATATAGATGATGATGTAACTGAGGAAAGAAACAATGCATCTAGACCAGTAGAAGTTTACATGGCGCCTGAAGGAGATAAAGCCATGGCTTTGATAACCAATGATATTTATGTAGTAACCGTTCCTAAATATGGACAAACTCCAACAATTTCTGTATCCAACCCTTCTTCAGCATCATTTCCTTCATGGAAGCTCACAACTTTTGGAGGTGAATTTCCTTCTTGGTCAAAAGATGGCAACAGTGTGCATTGGTCTTTAGGTAAAGCCTTTTTTAGTTATGATTTGGTAGCAGCTAAAAAATTAGAACAAGACCAAAAGGATAAAAAGAAAGCTAGAAAAAAGGAACTGTCTAAATTATCGGATAAAGAAAGAAAAGAAGAAGAAAAGAAAGATAAAGAAGCAGCTAAAAAAAATAAGTGTGATGCATACCAACCATTAGAAATTGACGTAAATGTAGCTATTCAAAGAGATATTCCTAAAGGAACAGCCTTAATTCAAGGTGCAAGAATTATTACCATGAATGGTGATGAAGTGATTGAAAATGGAGATATTTTAGTAGTAAATAATAGAATTAAAGCAATAGGAGAAACAGGGACTTTAGATGTTCCTAAAAAAGCTACAATCATAAATGCCAAAGGAAAAACAATTGTTCCTGGTTTTATAGATACACATTCTCATTTAAGAACGTATGCAGGTATTCATAAAAAACAAATTTGGTCTTATGCAGCAAATCTTGCTTATGGAGTAACTGCATCTAGAGATCCACAAACAGGTACAACAGATGTGCTTACCTATTTTGATTTGGTAAAAACCGGACAAATGTTAGGGCCAAGAGCTTATTCTACAGGACCTGGTTTAGGATATTGGGCTTATAACTTAAAAAGCTATGAGCAGACAAAAGAAGCGCTTAAAAAGTACAGCAAATATTACAACACGAATACCATTAAAATGTACATTGTTGGTAACAGACAGCACAGACAATGGGTAATTCAAGCTGCTAAAGAGCAACAATTAATGCCTACAACAGAAGGAGCTTTAGATTTTAAATTAAATCTTACAGAAATTTTAGATGGTTATCCAGGTCATGAACACTCATACCCAGTAACTCCTCTATACAAAGATATTATTCAATCTGTGGCAGAAGCTCAAATTGCTTATACACCAACGTTATTGGTTTCTTATGGAGGACCTTGGGCTGAAAATTATTTCTACTCTAGAGAGAATCCTTATCATGATAAAAAGTTACAATACTTTACACCTTACACAGACTTAGCCAGTAAATCTAGAAGAAGACCAGGATGGTTTATGGATGAAGAACACGTATTTACAAAACATGCCAACTTTGTGGAAGATTTAATTAATGCAGGTGGTTTAACAGGTGTTGGTAGTCATGGACAATTACAAGGTTTAGGTTTTCATTGGGAACTTTGGGCAACAGCTTCAGGTACAAGTAAAATGAATGCCTTAAAAGCAGCAACAATTTTAGGGGCAAAATCGTTAGGCTTAGATGGCGATCTTGGTTCTTTAGAAATTGGAAAAATGGCTGATTTTATCATACTAGATAAAAATCCGTTAGATGATATTAGAAATACAAATACCATTTATCAAGTAATGAAAAATGGACGTTTGTATGATGCTAATAATTTGGATGAAGTATATCCAAGACAGCAAAAAGCTACCGATTTTTGGTGGCATCAGAAAAAGCCAAATGGTTTACCAGGAATTAAAAACTAAATTAAAAACTCTCAATTTTACATTGAGAGTTTTTTTATGTTTTTTATTCAAATAAAGCTGCTAAAAATTCTGCTACACAAGCAGGTTTATCTTGGCCTTTTATTTCTATTATACAGTTAAAAGTAACTTTAATTCCATTATTTGCTAAGGGCTCAATTTCTTTTACTGAACTAAGCATTCTTAATTCACTATTAACTGGCACAGGATTTGGAAAACGAACCTTATTCAATCCATAATTTAACCCCATTTTTACACTTTTAATAGTAAAAGCTTCTTCTAACATTCTAGAAATCATAGCTACAGACATAAAACCATGAGCTACTGTACTTTTAAATGGTGATTCTTTTTTTGCTCTATCTT
>CAYPHE010000033.1:0-4598 GCA_964410075.1 uncultured Polaribacter sp. | reverse complement strand
TTAATATCTTTTGGAGCTTCTAGAAAAGTAAGTGCTAGGTAAGAAATTCCACCAGCCAAACATGCAGATGCATAAATTTCTTTCTCAAAAATTAACGGTACTTTATTAGTTAACACATCTCTTAAAACGCCACCAAAAACAGCAGAAATCATACCCATAATTAAAGCAATTAAAGGATGAAGATCAAAAGATAATCCTTTTTGTAAACCTAGTAGCGTAAACACACTAATACCAATGGTATCAAACAAAAACAATGTTTTACTTAAGTAAGCAATTTTACTTTTAAATAAAAAAGTTAAAAAAACGGCCAAAAAAATAGTCCATAGATAGTTCAAATCGCCAATCCAATTTATAGGGTGTGCATTAATTAAAATATCACGTAACATTCCTCCACCAACTGCAGTTACAAAGGCTATAATGAGTACACCAAATAAATCGAACTTTTTATCTGAAGCCACTAAAGCTCCACTAATTGCGAAAGCAAAAGTTCCTAAAATATCTATAGTATAAATTAAAGTCATTTACACAGTAACTTCTGTAAATTTAATATTCAGTTCTTTTTGAATTTGATGTATCTTTTCTAATTCTGATGGTAAAATAAACGCCAAAGAAGTTCCTGTTTTACCAGCTCTTGCTGTTCTTCCACTTCTGTGAGTGTAATATTCTAGTTGTTCTGGTAATTGATGATGAATTACAAATTCTAACTCTCTAACATCAATTCCACGTGCAGAAACATCTGTAGAAATTAAATATTGTAAATTTTTATTTTTAAAAGCACGCATCACTTTGTCTCTTTCTTTCTGTTGCATATCTCCTTCCAAAGCTGCTGCAGAAAAACCTTCTTCTACTAATTGCTTTGCTAAGTTTTGAGCACCAGCTTTTGTTCTACAAAATATAATACCTCTTTGTGCTTGTCTTTTCTCTAAAAAAGTAACAATGTCTGCTACTTTTTCTTTTAAGGTTGTTTTTACAAATTGATGACGAATATTTGCATTTACTAAAGCGTTTCTATTAATTTCAATTCTTGGAGCGTTAGCATCCATATATGTTTTTACAATTCGCTTTATTTCTTCTGGCATTGTAGCTGAAAACAACCAAGTTTTTCTGTCAGATTTTGTAGTGAATTTTAAGATTCTATTTAAATCTTGTTTAAAACCCATACTTAGCATTTCATCTGCTTCATCTAAAATAACTGTTTTTACATGGCTTATATCTACAGCTCCTCTTTCTATTAAATCTATTAATCTACCAGGAGTTGCAATTACAACATGAGTAGTTCTCTTTAAATTATTCATTTGTCTGTCTATCTTTTCTCCACCAAAAACGGCCTCTAAAAAAATACGCTCATCTACATATTTTGTAAACTTGAACAATTGTTTTTTAATCTGCTGAACTAATTCTCTTGTTGGCGATAAAATCAAGGCTTGTATGTGCTCTGAATTAGCATCTATATGATGTAAAACAGGCAAACCAAAAGCAGCTGTTTTTCCTGTTCCTGTTTGTGCTAATCCTATAAAATCTGTAGGTGATTTTAACAAAACAGGTATTGCTTTCTCTTGAATATCTGTAGGTGTTGTAATACCAATTTCTTTAATTGATTTTATATAATCTTTTCTAATTCCTAATGCTGCAAATGTTGACATTCTATCTAAATTTTGTGCAAAGATACTTTTATTTAAAAGGTTGCAATAGATTTAAAATATTTTCTCTAATTCTTACAGGTTTATAGCTTTTAGCATCTAATAAAACCCAAATAGTTTTAGATTTTGCTAAAAGTGTTTCATCTTTATAAAACTCAATAAATCGTTCAGAAGTTACTCCTCTTGTATTACCTACATAAGTTTTAGCAATAATTTCATCACCTAAAAAAGCTTCACTCTTATAATCTATTTCGTGTCTACTCACTACCCAAATGGTATCTGTAATTGGTTCATTTTTGGTTAAATGCTCCCAATGTTTAAAGGCAACATCATCCATCCATTTTACATAAACAGCATTATTTACATGATTCAAATCATCTATATCTTCTGCTGTAATTTCGATTTTTACCTCGAAAAAGTTATTCATAATTTTCAATTTCAGTAAACTTATAAAAATTTACTTAGGTATAGCTAATATTGATGATACTTTACCTATATAATAAACTTTTAGTAGGATATTTGCATTCAAGTATGGCACAATTAGCAAACGAATTAGGTACAGAAAGAATTAGCAAATTATTGATAAAACAAGCAGTTCCTGCAACCATAGGAATTCTTGTAATGTCTTTAAACATGATTGTAGACACCATTTTTGTTGGGCAATGGATTGGTGTTTTAGCGATTGCTGCAATTACAGTGGTTTTGCCAATTGCTTTTTTAATATCCTCTATAGGAATGGGTATTGGTATTGGAGGTAGTTCTATTATCTCTAGAGCATTAGGTGCAGAAAATTCTGAGAAAGCTTTTCTAACCTTTGGAAACCAAATCTGTTTAACGCTAATTTTAGCCATTATTTTTGTACTACTAGGTAACTTTTTTAGTGTGCCCATTTTAGATTTATTTGGTGCAAAAGGTGATATTTTGCCAATTGCCTCAGACTATTTTGCTGTAGTAATCTATGGAGTGCCATTTTTAGCCTTTGCAATGATGGGTAACCCTGTAATAAGAGCAGAAGGTAAACCAAAATTTGCCATGTATGCTATGATGATTCCAGCAGTGCTCAATATTATTTTAGATATTATTTTTATCAAATATTTTGATTGGGGAATGACAGGAGCTGGTTTGGCTACATCCATATCGTTTGCTAGTTGTGGATTGTATATTTTGTATTTCTTCTTATCGAATAAAAGTGAGTTAAAAATAATTCCAAAAAACTTTAAACTCGATTTAAAAATAGTTAGAGAAATTGTAGAGTTAGGTGGAGTTTCTGTGGTGAGACAAGGAGCCATTAGTATTTTAATGATTGTGCTTAATTATTCTTTATTTACTTATGGAGGAGAAATATCTATCTCAATTTTCGGAATTATTAACAGAGTAATGATGTTTGCTTTATCTCCAGTTCTTGGAGTTTCTCAAGGATTTTTACCTGTAGCAGGATTTAATATTGGTGCAAATAGAAATGAACGTGTGAAAGAAACCATTAAAAAATCGATTTACTTTGGGTCTATTTTGGGTACAATTATATTTATTGGTATTGTTATTTTTAAAGAACAAATCATTTCGATTTTTACAGATGACACTACTCTTTTAAGCGAAACTCCAAATGCAATGTTAATTGTCTTTTTGGTTACGCCAATTGTAACCATGCAATTAATAGGTTCTGCTTACTTTCAGGCAGCAGGTAAAGCAATTCCTGCATTAATACTAACCTTACTAAAGCAAGGAATTTTCTTAATTCCTTTAGCGTATTTTTTACCTAAATATTATGGTGTTGCTGGTGTTTGGTGGTCTTTTCCTATTGCAGATACGCTTTCTACTATTGTAACTGTTTTGGTTTTAAAAAGAGAGGTTGATAAAAACCTTAACTAAGAAATTCTTGATATTTAACATTTTTTTTAATTGAAATTCAAAAAGTGGTTGTACATTTGAAACGTTCATTCCATTAAAATGCCAAAAGTAGAAAATTTTAATAAAGAAGAAATTATAAGTAAAGCATTAGCTGTTTTTCATGACAAGGGTTATAACCTAACTTCCATGCAAGACTTGGTAGAAGCTACTGGTTTAAATAGATCTAGTATTTACAATTCATTTGGAAGCAAACTAGAGCTTTACAAGCTCTGTTTATTAACTTATAAAAGAAACTCTAGAATTGCAGTGCACGATTGCTTAGAACAATCTAACTGTGCTTTAGAAAATATTAAATCTATTTTTTTCTTAGGAATTTCTGATAATAAAGAAGAGCAGAAAAAGGGTTGTTTATTTAATAGTTGTGCTTCTGAAATGGCCAATCAAGAAGATAGCATTAAACCAATTCTTTTAAATAATAACACTCAAATGCAAGAAGTCTTTACTAATCTAGTACAAAAAGGTCAAGATAAAGGCTTGTTTAATACAAAAAGAACTGCAGATGAGTATGGTCTTTATTTACTTTCTTCTTTTCAAGGATTAAGAATAAGTGGTATTATTTTGGATGACAAAAAAGATTTAGAGACTATTATACATACAGCAGTTTCTATTTTAGAGTAATTTTTTTTAAACTAATTTGAAACGAACGTTTCAAATAAAACAAATAACATGAGTAAATTAAAAAACAAAGTAGCAGTAATTACAGGAGCTAATAGTGGAATAGGATTAGCCACAGCAAAAACATTTTTAGCAGAAGGTGCAAAAGTAGTTTTGTCTGGTAGAAGAAAAGAAGCTTTAGATGAAGCAGCAAAAGAATTAAATGGGGATTTTATAACAGTTGTAGCAGATGTATCTATAGATGAGGATAATAAAACCTTAATACAAAAAGCCACTGAAAAATATGGCAAGATTGATATCATTTACTTAAATGCTGGTATTGCAACACCATCTCCTACAAATGAAGTTACTGCTGACCATTATAATCATGTGTTCGATATTAATGTAAAAGGACCAATTTTAGCAGTAAAAGAAGTATTACCACACTTAAATGAT
>CAYPHE010000032.1:0-15137 GCA_964410075.1 uncultured Polaribacter sp. | reverse complement strand
AAAGAAGATGTAAAAGCTAAAGAAATTGCTTTTGTTAATGCTGAAAAATAGAAACTTAATTTATTTACAAATAAAAAAATCCTTCGAGTTTTAAAAACTTGTAGGATTTTTTTTCACAAAACCCTACATTACAATCAGTTAACTTATTCGATTTCTACTAAAGAGAAATCTTAATTTATATGTGAGACTAAACTACACTTCGTTTAGTTCGAAATGACAACTATTTGAATTTAAACAAAAAAAATATGTAGAATTTAAAAATCTCTTGTTTATTTAATCGAATGCAAATTAGTAACCTCTAGATTGGTCAACTCTCTCCATCTCCCTCTAGGTAAATTTTTCTTAGTCAGTTCCGCAAAAACAACACGATCTAGTTTGGTTACTTTATAGCCAACATGTTCAAATATTTTACGAACAATTCTGTTTCTACCAGAATGAATTTCAATACCAATTTCTGTTTTTGGTTCGTTGTCTATGTAAGAAACCGCATCAATGAACACTTTTCTACCCTCAATAATCACGTCTCCACGTAATTTTTCTAAGTCTTTTAAATCTAGTTTTCTGTCTAAAGACGCGTGGTATAATTTACGAACATTGTGTTTTGGGTGAGTCAACTTTTTAGCCAATTCGCCATCATTAGTAAATAACAACAAACCAGTAGTATTTCTATCTAACCTTCCAACTGGGTAAATACGTTCTTTAGTGGCATTTGCAACTAAATCCATAACCGTTTTTCTACCCCTATCATCATCCATTGTAGTAATGTAGTTTTTGGGTTTGTTTAGTAAAACGTATTTTTTTTGTTCAGGAGAAATGTTAGTGCCATCAAATTGAACAACATCATTCGGTTGTACTTTGTAGCCCATTTCTGTTACCAATTTTCCGTTTACTTGAACACTTCCATGTTCAATATAGGTATCTGCTTCTCTTCTAGAGCAAATTCCAGAATTGGCAATGTATTTATTTAATCGAATTCCTGAACTTTCGTCAGTGTTTGAAGTAGCAGGTTTGTTTGAAGTTTTCTTCTTAAAGCTTTTTCTAGATAATGGTGCTTTCTTTTTTCCATCTTGTCGTCCTCGCGACGAGTTTTTATTTGAATTCATTTGAAAAATTTTTTCAAAGGTAGGTTTATAAATTAGAAAAGCTAAAATATTTGAGGTCGTTTTTTTGAGTGCCTTACTTTTAATATATAAACCTTATTATCATCAATTAAATATGAAATTCTATAATTATGTTTGTAAAGAACTCTAATATTACCTTGATTATTTCTTTTAAGATTATCTAATTTAAAAATTTCAGGATTTTTAGATAGTATCAAAACTGAGCTATACACTTCAGAAATAACTTTAGAAGTAATTTCTATTGATTTTGTTTTCTCTAAAAGTTTTAAAAATACATTATGAAGGTCCGTATTAGCTTTATTAGTCCAAACTATCTCTTTGTCCATTGCTTAATGTGTTCACCAACCTCTTCATGAGCGTAGGTTTTTTTTTCTGCAATTTCTGAAATGGCAATATTTAAATCATTATTATAATTTTCGATATTAATTTTTTCTTCAATTACATTTGATTGATAAGTGATAGCCATATCATTTACAAGATTCAAAAACTCTTCATCAGCGTTATTTCTGATATAATTTAAAACGGTATCTCTTAATTTATTTTCTTTCATAAAATTTTAATTTGGATATAAATTTACAAATTTTAAGGTATTTTATCAATTCAACTTATCAATTACTTTTTCTACCAATAAAGAAGTATCTAAAAATACCAAACAAAAAACACCAACTAAAAGTAAAATTTTTAAAATATTATGAAGCAAAATATATTGTTTAGTCTGCTTGGCTTGCCATAATAAAATGCCTACAAAAACTAAAGTAATCAGAGCAACAATAAAATAATATGTCATGTATTCTAAATTGACATATTGAAATAAAAAGTAGGTAGGAATTGTAGTGAATACCAATAAAAGAATACAAAATTGCTTTGTTTTTTTTTCACCATAAACTACAGGAAATGTTTTGTAATTATTGGCTATATGTCCTTTTAAATTTTGTAGGTCTTTAATCAATTCTCTTACTAGAATAACCAAAAACAAAAATGTAGCATGAACAAAAATGGAAGGAGAAAAATTTTTAAAATGAACAAAAACAACAAAAAAAGGGAGTAAAGTAAGTACAGTAGCAGAAATTAATCCGATTAAAGCATATCTTTTTAATTTGTGAGAATAAAACCAAATTCCAAAAATATAAACAGCAAAAAATAAGGCGGCTTTAATAGAAACCAAAAAACCTAAACCAAACCCTAAAAAATTTAATACAAAATATAAAGTAAGTTTGGTTTCTTGTTTTACATAACTATCTAGTCCTGCTTTTACAGGTCTGTTAATTCGATCTACTTTAGCATCGTAAAAATTATTGATAATGTAACCAGCTGCAACCACAAATGTTGTAGCTAAAACCAAATACAGTAAATGAGCATCTAATACTACATTTTTTAAAGATTTAGATGGCGAAAAAATAAATATTGCAGCTAAGTATTGCGCAATAACTAAGATGAGAATATTATAACCTCTTACAACCGAGAGTAGACTAAAAAATTTATATAAAGTAGCTATTGCTTTAGGAGAACTCATAAAGCAATATTAGAATCGATACACCAACTCTAATTTATAGTCTTTTAAACTACGTTTCGCTTTTTCAAAATCTTCTGCAAAACCTAAAATATAGCCACCACCACCAGAACCACAAAGTTTTAAATAGTAGTCGTTAGTTGCAATTCCTTTTTCCCAAACTTTATGAAACGCTTTAGGAATCATCGGTTTAAAATTCTTCAAAACAATTTTAGACAAATCTTTTACATTGCCAAAAAGCGATTTTACATTACCATGTAAAAAATCGTCAATACAAGCATCTGTAGTTTTGGCAAACTCCTCACTAATCATTTTACGAAAACCTTCGTTTTTCATTTTATTCATAAAGATGTTTACCATTGGAGCAGTTTCTCCAATTTGCTCAGAGTCTAATAAAAACACTGCTCCTTTACCTTCTTTTTGAGACGGTATTCCAGCAGGTTCCACGTTATCTTTACTATTAATTAAAATTGGTAAACTTAAATAACTATTTAAAGGGTCTAAGCCAGAGCTATTTCCATGAAAAAACGATTCCATTTTAGAAAAAATCTGTTTTAATTTTAAGAGTTTATCTCTCGTTAAATTTTCTAAAACAGTTATTTTATCTGCTGCATACTTGTCATAAATAGAAGCAACCAAAGCACCAGAACTACCTACACCGTATCCTTGAGGAATAGAAGAATCGAAATACATTCCGTTTTCAATATCCTTTTTAAATCCAGTTAAATTAAACGTTACTAAATCTGTATTTAACTCAGCTAAATAGGTATAGTATTTTTTTAAATTAAGGTTAGATTCTTTGGCTTTATCAGCTAATTTTTCTGAAGATTTTAAAGCGCCTCTGTAAGTATTAAACGGAATTGCTAATCCTTTCGAATCTTTTATAATTCCGTACTCACCGAATAGTAGAATTTTTGCGTAGAATAAAGGTCCTTTCATTTTCAAAGTATGATATTGCAAAAATACGAAATATTCTAATAGTAAATCATATCTAATCTATTCTTAACGAAATAATTAACTATATAAATTTCATGCAGTTATAAAAAATGAGTTGTTTTTAAAAACATTTTGGGCGCCACCAAAGGTCGGGCTTTTCACTATAGTCCCAATTTTCAATTGGGAGCTGCCGTTTCAATCCCTGGCGCAAGCATGTCTATTTTATTAGGTCAATAGTAAGTTTATCATTAATTTTTCAAGAAAAGTAATTTAAATATAACACTCAAAGGATTTCAAACTTTTTGTAGGTTGTATTAATCCAGGTTATAATTTGTAAATAAATTGTAAAGAAATAAAAAAACACCTCACAGGTTTTTAAAACCTATGAGGTTTAAAATTTGATATATTAAAACGTAAATATTTTCTGTTTAGATAAAACTAATCCAACAATTTAGCGCCTAAACCAACTTCATCATGAATGTATTGTCTTTCTTGACAAAATTGAGCCAATTCTTTTTCAATAAAATTTCTAATAGCTTCTTGTTCAGCTTTTGGATATAGCAAATGAACGTTTGCTCCAGCATCTAGGGTAAAACAAACATTACTATTTTTTGCTTCGCGATATTCCCAAATTTTATTGATAATCTCTAAAGTTTTTGGCTTCATTAAAATAAAATAAGGGTTGCTAGTCATCATCATAGCATGCAATGTCAGCGCTTCACTTTCTACTAAACTAATAAAGTTTTTAATAGCTCCAGTTTGTAGAATAGTACTTAACGTTTCTAAATTTTCGTTAGCTTGAGTAAATCTGTTTGTTGCAAAAGGATGCTCGTGCATTAAATTATGCCCAACTGTACTCGAAACTTGTTTTTCTCCTTTATCTACTAATAAAATAGTGTCTTGGTAATCGTGAAAAATAGGGTGGATGTTTTTTGTAAATAAAACGCCAAATAAGTCAGAACTTCCTTCAATTTTAGGATGTTTTCCCCAAACTACTAGTGGACCTTCTATACTTCTACTTGCGCTTCCAGAACCCAAACGAGCCAAAAAAGAGGCTTTTTTGTTAATGAATTCTGTAGATAAATTAGTATGCAATTCTTTTTCTAAACTCATTAAACACATGGCAATAGCACTTAATCCGCTTGCAGAAGAA
Source organism: uncultured Polaribacter sp. (assembly GCA_964410075.1). Taxonomy (GTDB): domain Bacteria; phylum Bacteroidota; class Bacteroidia; order Flavobacteriales; family Flavobacteriaceae; genus Polaribacter. Next base: position 10,417 of record CAYPHE010000032.1, on the reverse strand, counting down.
GCAATGCCACTAGAATGAGGGAAAGAATTTTCTGAATGAATCTCCATTTCAAATTCAAAAATATACGGGCAATACATGGCAATTCTTTTAAAGAATGTAGCAATTTTTGGTTTAAATGCTTCATTTTTCTTTCCTTCAAAAAAAACATTAAAATCAACTGAAGTATTTTTCTCTTTTTTGCTAAAATGAATAGTTGTAGTGGTATGACAATTATTTAATGTAAAACTAATTGAAGCATTTTTTGGGATTTGCGGATCGCTCTTTCCCCAATATTTTACCAATGCAATATTGCTAGGAGTTTGCCAAGTATAACTCGCTTTTTCCACATGATGTAATGCAGATTTTACTAAAAATTCGTCTGTGTTCAAAACCCAATTTATTTTTTACAAAGATACCACTAATTGCAAGAATCAATTTAACAATGTAGTTTGTATTTTTGTAACTTGATAATATAGAAAAGCAAAAACAACTTTTAATTGTGAGCAAAGTGTACTGCCGTTTTTCTTAAAATTAGTACATAAATATGAATAGAAAAATAAAACTATTGTGGGACTTTAGAGGGCCAGATGCAAAAGAAACCGCAAAACATCATACCATTCATTTAGAGGAGTTTGCTGTAAAAGAAAATTTAGAGTTTATTGAAATTGGAATTTTAGAAAAAAATCCGATGCTAGCTTCAGCCTTTATAACAGTCCTAGAAAAAGACATGAAAGTATTTAGAGATGCATTAAAACCACATAGAGGAGAGCTTGGGTAATTGTGATATTTTATAATTTTAAAAAAAACTAAATTTATGAGTAAAGAAAAAAAGCTAGGTTTTAAAGTTGCAATAAATAACGAGTTGTTTTGTAGAGCAGGTTTCCAAAACAAACACTCAATTGTAACTTGTATTTTAGATTCTGTTTGGCGTAAAAATGAAACTTCAGAAGAATCTCATATTTCAGTTGGTGGTTTAAATTCAGACACTAAACAGCATGTAGACTGGTTTAAACGTGAATTGAGAGAAGGAGACATCATTTCTATTGAAGTAATCTCAAATAATTTTGATGAACCAAAATCTATAAGAGAACCAAAACCTGAAAAAGAATTATTAAAACGAAAATTAAGAAACTATTATAAACTAAAGGAGGAATTAAAAGATTATTTAGATAAGTAAAACTTACTTCCACTTAATCCCACAACCCATACTAGGTTTTTGATCTTCAATTACGGGCTTATTTTCTAACAAATTATTCAATGCTTCTCTTAGGTCTTTCCCAGTTACTGGTTTTCCATTTCCAGGTCTAGATTCGTCTAATTGACCGTGATAAACAGATTGTAAATTTTTATCGAAAACATAAAAATCTGGAGTACAAGCAGCATCGTAAGCTTTAGCAACCTCTTGTGTTTCATCAAACAAATAAGGGAAAGGGTAACCAACTTCTTTTGCTGTTTTAGTCATTAAATGAGGAGCATCTTGTGGGTAGTTTTCAATTTCATTACTACTAATAGCTACAAACCCAATGCCTTGGTTTTGGTAATCTACAGCTAGTTTTACCAACTCTTCATTTACATGAATTACAAAAGGGCAATGATTACAAATAAACATAATAACAGTTCCGTTTTCCCCTTTGCAATCTTTTAAAGAAACTGTTGAATCATCAACTGTGTTTAATAAAGTAAAATTCGGTGCTTTTGTGCCAATTTCAAATTCGTTTGATAACGTTAGAGCCATAGTTTTTGTTTTTTACAAAGCTAATTAATATCTAAAAATTGAATTGTTATAATAATGTAAAAGTTTAAATTATGTTTTGGCAATTGAATTCGCACAAATGTAGCCACTAGTCCACGCATTTTGGAAATTAAAGCCACCAGTAACTGCATCTATATTTAACACTTCGCCCACAAAAAATAAATTAGTATTCAATTTACTTTCAAAAGTTTTAAAGTTTATTTCTTTTAAATCAATACCTCCTGCAGTAACAAATTCCTCTTTAAAAGTAGTTCTTCCATTTGCTAGAAATGTGCATTTGGTCAATTGGTTGGCAATGGCAATAAGTTGTTTGTTATTTAAATCTGCCCAGTTTGCAGTTGGTGTAATATTTAAACGAGTAATCAAGCGTTCCCATAATCGTTTTGGAATTTCTGTAAAAGGAGACTTTAAAATTACTGTTTTACGAGATTCTTTCTTTTTTAAGTTTAATAAAATATTTAAAATCTTATCAGTTGGTCTCGAAAGCCAGTTTACTTCAACTTGGTAGTTGTAATTTTTTTCAGCAAGTATTCTTGCGCCAAAGGCGGAAAGTTTTAAAATAGCTGGTCCACTTAGTCCCCAATGTGTAATTAGTAGAGGTCCAGAACTGACTAAGTTGGTCTCCTTTAAAGATACTGTTGCATTAGGCACCGAAATACCCAGCAAATCTTTTAATCGATTATCTTTTATGTTGAAGGTAAATAAAGAAGGCACAGGTTTTATAATAGTATGCTTCAGTTTTTCTTCATACAAATCCCACATTTTTTTAGAACTTCCAGAAGCAATAACTAGTTTTTCGGCAGTAAAAATTTCTTTTTTTGTGTGAATAACCCAATGGTTTTGTTGTTGATGAATATCTGTAACACCACAATTTGTTAATACTTTAATGTTTAGCTTATCAACTAGTTTTTGAAAACAGTCTATAATAGCTTGACTGGTATTAGCTTCTGGAAAAACACGATTGTCATCTTCAATTTTTAAGGGAACACCTCGTTCTTCAAACCACTCAAAAGTATCACCTGTCATAAACTGATGAAAAGGACCAAGCAATTCTTTTTTTCCTCTTGGGTAAAATTCAGTCAATTCCTTTGGAATAAAACAAGCGTGTGTAACATTACAACGTCCGCCACCAGATATTTTTACTTTTTGTAAAACGTCATTGGCTTTTTCTAAAATGATTACCTTTAAATCGGGGTTGTTTTCTTTCGCATTTATTGCCGTAAAAAAACCTGCTGCTCCACCACCAATTATGATTACTAGCCCCCTTTTATCCCCCAAAGGAGGAAAGTGAGTATCTGTTGTTATTTTCTGATTAGTCATTTTTTTTGGGGTTTCCTCCCTTTGGGAGGATTAAGGTGGGCTTTACCATTTCAGAATAAGGGATTATGGTATGATAACCTTTTGATTTGAAATAATCAGGAGTTTTTTCATTTCCTGTAGCTAACACAAAATCGCCTCCCCAAGCACCTAAACTTTTTACTGTACCAAAATAATCTGAAAAATATTTTTCTTTTACCGGTGTTAATTTTATAATTGAGCTAATGATTTGTTCGTGTTCAATAATTAGTTGTTCAAATTCTTGTAACGTTTTTACAGTTATAAAAGCATTTGATATTTCTGATATTCTTTGTATTTCATTAGAGAAATCTTGATTACTTTCTCTAAATTTAGCAATACCTTCTTTAGAGTCTTGTTTTTGATTTAGAAATATAAAGAATAAATTTTTTGTGAAGCTTGGCTTAAAGTCAATTTGTGTAACTATCGGTTTTGTGTTTTCTATTTGATAAAAAATAGACGTATCATTTTGAGCGCAAGCAATGTCGTAACCACTTCCCTTAAAAGAATTCCATAATAATTGAAATGCATCAACTTTTGCCCAACCAGCAATGGAATTGATTAAGGTAGATGAGCTACCTAAACCCCAATTTCTAGGAAAGGTAAGTTGCGTTGTTACTTTAAAACCTTGGTTTTCTTGCAAAAAAGATTTTCCTTTTGCATTGGCCAAACTTTTGGCTTCTAAAAGAATTTCTAATAACGTTTCTGCAATGGTTTCCGCGCTACCGTCTTTTTCAGAAGAAAAAGTAGCCGATTGTAATCGTAATTTCGGAATTTCAAAAATTGCTTCAAACCAACACTGCTGATCAACTGTAAAACTTTGCCAAATAAGTTGAGGAGTATTAATTTTAGAGACTACCAAATCTTGTCCAAATTTTGTTGGAATAGCCAGTGATTTTGCGCCATCTAAAACCAGATATTCTCCAGTTAACAATAGTTTTCCATTAGAGTAATAGTTCAAATTTTACCTTTTTTAGTGTTTTACACTTCTAATCTCTTCAACCTTAGCTACTACGTTACTATGAGAAACCGTTTTGTTTTCAAAATAAGAAGTTATTATTTCTTTTTCTTTAGGGGTTGTATTTAGTTGGTTTAAAATATTTTGCAAGTGCATTTTCATGTGTCCATGCTGAATTCCTTTAGTTGTTAAAGCGCGTAAAGCAGCAAAATTTTGCGCCAAACCAGCAGCGGCTATAATTTGCATTAATTCTCTAGCAGATGGACTTTGCAATAACTCTAAAGATAATTTGGCAATAGGGTGTAAAGCAGTTAAACCGCCAACAGTACCAACAGCAAGAGGAATTTCTAACCAGAATTTAAAAATACCATCATCAATAGAGCAGTGCGATAGACTTTTATAAACTCCAGATTTTGCAGCATAGGCATGAGCACCAGCTTCTATGGCTCTAAAATCGTTACCAGTAGCTAAAATAACAGCATCAACACCATTCATAATTCCTTTATTGTGTGTTACAGCTCTGTAAGGTTCTATTTGTGCAATTTGTACCGCTTGGTAAAATTTTTCTGCAAATTGTTGTGGGTTTTTACCTCCTAAATCTTCAATTTTACAACTTACTTCAGCTCTAGCAATACATTGCGGAACATAATTAGATAAAATGCTCATTACAATTTCAATATCATCTTTTTTAAAAGCATTCGCAATAGCTTCTAAACAAGAGTTGATAAAATTGGCTCCCATTGAATCTTTGGTTTCAAAAGTAACATGAAGTTGATAATAGTTGGCAAGTTTATCAGTCTTGTTACGCAATTCAATGTCTAAAATTCCGCCACCTCTTTTTTCCATGTTTTTGGTAATGGAAGCGGTTGCTTTGTATAATTTAGATTTTTGCTTTTCAAAATAAAGTTTTAAATCCTCAAAATTTCCCTGATAAATAAAATGAACTTGTCCAATTTTTTGAGTGTCAATAATTTCGGTTTTAAAACCACCTTTAGTACTCCAAAATTTTCCAACCAAAGCAGCAGCAGCAACTACAGAGCTTTCTTCGATAACCATTGGAATAGTGTAGTTTTTATTATTGATAACAAAATTAGGAGCAACTCCAAAGGGCAAATAAAAATTGGTAATGGTATTTTCTATAAAATCGTCATGAAGCGATTGTAGTTTTTCATTATCGTTCCAATATTTTTTAATAATTTTTGTAGTTTCTAAAGGATTTTGAAAGTTGTTTTCAACCAACCAAGTAATTTTCTCTTCTTTATTTAATTTGGAAAATCCAGAAATTAATGCGCTCATTTTTTACAGCTATACAAGTATTTTTACAAAGATAGTTGAATCCTTTAAAAGGGATGGATAAAATTTTTACGGCTATTTAAATAATGAAATAGTTTATAAAATGAACGAAATTTTATTGAAATGACAAAATATACTGACTTCTGTTTTGAGGATATTTTAAAGAATTAGTATTTTATTAACAATAAAATTAAAATTAATAGCTTTTAATGATGATATGATAATTTATATCGATTTATTTACTTATTTAATAATAGGTTCGTAATGTATCTTTATGCGAGAATAAACATTTAAATATACGTATTATGAAAAAAGTTAGCATAGCCATTTTATGTGCAGGATTTTTATTATCCAGTTGCGCAGTTATTAGGCCTGGTGAAGTTGGTATTAAACAGAGATTAGGGAAATTATCTTCAGAAACAAAAACCCAAGGTACTGTTCTTTACAATCCTATTACCAGTAAAGTCCTTAAAGAATCTACACAGACAAAAAATATTAAACTATTACTAAACTTGCCCAGTAAAGAAGGTTTGAGCGTTCGTTCTGAAATTTCAATTTTATATCGTTTAGAGGCAATGAAAGTGGCTTCTGTTTTAGAAAACTTAGGTCAGGATTACGAGTCTGTAATTACTAGTGTATTCCGCTCTGCAGCATCTGACGTATGTGCTCAGTTTTTTGCAAAAGACATGCATTCTGGTATGAGAGCGGTTATAGAAGAGGCTATTTTAAAGAAAATGAAAGTTAATTTAGAAAAACAAGCTAATGGAATTGAGTTAATAGCTGTTTTAATGAAAAGCATTCAATTACCTGCTGGTTTAGCAAATTCTATTGAAAGAAAGTTACAAGCAGAACAAGATGCAATGCGAATGGAGTTTGTGTTAACTCAAGAAAAAAGAGAGGCAGAGCGTAAAATAATTAAGGCAAAAGGAGAGAGAGACGCACAGTTGATTATGGCAGAAGGGTTAACTTCTGAAATTATAAGAATAAAAGCTATTGAAGCGTTTAGAGAATTATCTAAATCTAATAACGCTAAAGTAATTATTACAGATGGAAAAACTCCAATGATTATGGGTACAGATACCGATAAATAAATAAAAAAATCTGATTTTTAACAAAGCTTTTTGAGAGTATTTCTCTCAAAAAGCTTTTTTTTGTTTTGTAAAATCCTTAAAAAAAAGTAAATATTTAATCATATATTTATCATATATTTTACGATTACTAATTAATTCTAAATAAAATACTTTTATAAATGAGAAATCTCGTTTTGCTGTTTGTATTCCTAATCGGTTTTACAAACAAGAGTAGCTTGCTTGCTCAAAAACAGCTCAAAGAAATTACCCTAGAAGAAATTTGGAACGGCACATTCTCTCCAAAAAAGATGAACTCTTTAAACTCTATGAATGGTGATTTTTATGCTATCCTTGATTTTAATGAATCAACTAAATCAACTTCTGTAGATAAATACAGTTATAAAACTTTAGAAAAGGTAGCAACTATTGTAGATAGTAAAGATTTAAAAAACTTACCTTATTTTTCTTCGTATTCTTTTAATGCAGACGAAACTAAAATTATTTTAGGAACAAACTTTCAAAAGATTTATAGACGTTCTTATAAAGGTACTTTTTATGCTTATGATGTGGCTTCAAAGCAATTGGTTTTAATAGGGGAAAACATTCAAGAACCTATTTTTTCTCCAGACAATAAAAATGTAGCTTTTGCAAAAAATAATAACCTTTTTATAAAAAATATAGAAAGCAAAAAAGTAACACAAGTTACTTTTGATGGAGCAATAAATAAAATTATAAACGGAATTACAGATTGGGTTTATGAAGAGGAATTTGCTTTTGTAAGAGCTTTTGATTGGAACAAAACCGGAGATTATTTGGCTTTTATTCGTTTTGATGAAACTGAGGTAAATACTTTTTCTATGGATATTGTTGGGAAAGAGTTATATCCGCAGCAACAAGTATTTAAATACCCCAAGGCAGGTGAAGATAATGCCAAAGTAAGTTTGCATGTTTACGATGTAAATAAAAACACTGAAAAGAAGGTTTTTCTTCCAGATTACGAATACATTCCAAGAATAAAATGGTCTAATAAAGAAAACGTGTTAGTAGCTACTACGTTAAATAGACATCAAAATAACTTAAAATTAAATGCAATAAATGTATCCACATTGTCTTCTTCTTTATTGTTAGAAGAAAGCGATAAAGCCTACATTGATATAACAGATAATTTAACTTTTTTAGTAGATAATAGCTTTATTTGGACTAGTGAAAAAGATGGTTTCAACCACATTTATCACTATGATGAAGAAGGAAAATTAATCAAACAAATTACTAATGGCAATTGGGAGGTAACCAATTATTATGGATACAATCCTAAATTAAAAACTATTTATTATCAATCTGTTGAAGACGGATCAGTAAATAGAAATGTGTATTCCATTAAAATAAACGGAAAAAGAAAAAAGTTGTTAACGCAAAAGAAAGGTAAGAACAGTGCTTCTTTTAGTAGTAATTTAAATTATTTTATTAATACTTATTCTAGTGCTACAACACCTCCTGTATATTCATTATATAAAAACAACGGAGAAAAAGTAAAAGAAATTGTAAATAATGAAGAATTACAAAAAGATTTAATAACGTATAATATATCAAAAAAGGAGTACAGTACCATTTCCATAAACGGAAACGAACTAAATATGTGGATGGTTAAACCAACTGATTTTGATGAAAATAAAACATATCCTTTGTTATTATTTCAATATTCTGGACCAGGTTCTCAGCAAGTAGCCAATTCTTGGTTATCTAGTAACGATTATTGGCATAATATGCTAGCTCAAAAAGGAATGATTGTGGCTTGTGTAGATGGAAGAGGTACAGGGTATAAAGGAGCAGATTTTAAAAAGTCTACGTACTTAAATTTAGTAAAATATGAAACCGAAGACCAGATTGCAGTTGCAAAAAAACTTGCAAAATATGCTTATATAGATGAAAACAAAATTGGTATTTGGGGATGGTCTTTTGGAGGTCATATGAGTACAAATTGTATTTTAAAAGGAAGTGATGTTTTTTCGATGGCAATTGCCGTAGCTCCTGTTACTTCTTGGCGTTTTTACGATACCATATACACAGAACGGTTTTTAAGAACACCTCAAGAAAATCCTGCTGGTTACGATGAAAATTCGCCAATAAACTATGCGCATTTATTAAACAATAATTATTTACTTGTTCATGGAACAGGAGACGACAATGTACACGTGCAAAATTCTTACAGAATGATTAATGCTCTAATAGAAGCCAATAAGCAATTTGATATGTTTATTGTGCCAGATAGAACTCACGGAATTTACAAAGGCAAAAACACGCGTTTAAATCTGTACACTAAAATGACTAATTTTATAGAAGACAAATTATTAAAATAATCAGCAAAATATAATTAAAGTAGATATATATGGCAGAAATTACCACTAAAAGTAACCCAGAAATGTTTGGTCATCCAAAAGGACTATTTTATTTGTTTTTTGCAGAATTATGGGAGCGTTTTAGTTTCTATGGAATGAGGGCTCTACTTACACTTTATATGATAGAGCATATCTTTAAAGCAATTGTAGAAAGAGACACGGCCACTGCAATAGTTTATGCTTCTTATGGATCTTTGGTATATGCGTCAACTGTAATAGGAGGACAAATATCAGATAAGATTTTAGGAATGAGAGCATCTATCTTTTTAGGAGGAATCCTAATGTCAATTGGTCATTTTGTTTTAGCTATTGAAAATGATATTGCTTTCTTTCTGGCGTTAGCTTTTATAGTTGTAGGTAACGGATTTTTTAAACCAAATATTTCAACGTTTGTTGGTGCACTTTATAAAGAAGGTGATGTAAGAAAAGACTCTGGCTTTACTATTTTTTATATGGGAATTAACATTGGAGGTTTCGTAGCACCTCTTTTATGTGGATGGTTGGCTTTGGAATATGGGTATCATTACGGATTTGGTTTAGCGGGAATTGGAATGATGGCCGGTTTAATTTTCTTTTGGAGTGGAATTAAAAAGAACGTGTTTGGAGATAAAGGAATGCCTCCTAGTAAAGAAATTTATGAAAAGAAAATCTTAGGTATCTCTCAAAAAACCTTAATACCTGTTATTGCTTTCTTAACAGCTCCTGGAATTGCTTATTTATTGGCATCTTGGCAACAAAATTATGTGAGTGGTATTTTTAAATTTATTGGTTTTGCTGTATTGGCGTATTTAGTTTACATAATGATTAAATTAGACTCTGGTGCAAGGAAAAAACTAATTATGGCAGTTTTAATTACTTTTTTTATGACATTGTTCTGGGGCTTTCATGAATTATCAGGAAGTGTAATTACTTTATTTGCATCTAGAAATGTTGCTTTAGAAGGTATTATGACAGCTGCTCAAACAAATGCTTTAAACTCAATGTTTATAATTCTTCTAGCGATACCTATTTCTTTATTATGGGGTTACTTAGCTAAAAAAGGAATAAATCCAAGAACACCTTATAAGTTTGGACTTGGTCTTCTCCTAGCGGGAATTTGTTTTTATATCTTATCAATAAGTGAAGCAAGTGCAGATGAGAATGGAATGGTGCCATTTGCCTATTTATTAATTATGTATTTTATTTTATCTATAGGAGAGTTGTTTATGTCTCCAGTAGGTTTGTCAAAAATTACAGATTTGTCACCTAAAAATATTGTAGCTTTTATGATGGGGGTTTGGTTTTTATCATCGGCATTTGCATTTCAAATTGTAGGCTTTATTGGAGAACAATTAGCTATAGAGAGTACAGATACAAATGTTGGAGGATTAGAAACGCTAACAATTTATACAGACGGCTTTCATTTAATATCAATCTATGCTTTAGGTGCTGGTGCAGTAGTTTTATTGTTTTCTCCTTTAATGAAAAAGTTATTAGGAAATGTTCATTAAAATGTAAGTTTTCTATTTTTTTAACAACATAATTAAAATGAAAAAAGCCTTATTTCTATTCTTCGTTTTAGCTATTAGTTTGTATTCTTTCTCTCAAGAAAAAATAAACTGGTTGCCTTTTGAAAAAGCAATTGCACTAAATA
>CAYPHE010000031.1:5556-15196 GCA_964410075.1 uncultured Polaribacter sp. | reverse complement strand
ATGTCATTGTGGTAATCTCCAAAAACAAGTGTTTCTTCTTTAGTTATATGCAATTGTTGTTGCACGATTTGTAGTGCATTTCCTTTGTTAGTGCCTTTACTGGAAACATCTAACCAATTAGGGCTAGAAATTTTTAATAGAAAATCTTTTTCTAAGTGTCTTAATTTTGGATACAAAAACTTTTCAGAAGAGGTAGGGTGATAAATAGCCATTTTAAAAAAAGTTGTTTTTTCTACAACTTCAGTTAAATCGTCTACTTTAAAATATTTGCTATAATATTCTTGAAAAAGTTGAATAAATTTTTCATCATCAGATTCAATATATGCTCCATTTTTACCACACAGAACCAAATTGGTATTTTCCATAGTTCTAATTATGGGGATTACTCTTTTTATATCTTCAGGAGGAAGTACCTTTTCTAGTAAAATATCTTTGCCCTTTGTAGCAATGCCACCATTTTCGGCAACAATAAAAATATCATCTTTTATAGGTTGAAGTTTGTCTATAATACTATTGTGTTGCCTTCCACTAGCAGCACAAAAAGTAATGTTCTTTTCTTGTAACTGTTTAAAGATATTAAAAAATCGGTCGCTTACTTTTCCTTTTGAGTTTAGCAGTGTTCCATCCATATCTGAAACAACCAGCTTTATATTTTTTAAATTCATGCAATTATTTATACCGAAGTTCTTAAACTTTTTCGGGTAGATTTTCGTTCTACTAAATCTGTTTTTACAACAATAGTTTCCGCCTCTTTATCGTTCTTATTATCTTCTAAACGATTAATCAACATATGGGCAGCTTTTGCTCCCATAGTTTCCCCATGCTGACTTAAAGTTGTCATTTTTGGACTTGAGTGTCTCGCCAAAATACCGTTAGAAAAAGAAATTACCGAAAAATCTCTTGGTATTTTATACCCCATTTTTGTGGCTACTTTTAACGCTGCAATACCAACAGATTCGCCAGTAGCAATAACGCTATCTATTGTGTTGTCTTTAAAAATTGGAGCTAAAATTTTTTCATATTTCTTATAACCTTCATCAATATTAATAATTAGGTTTTTATCTACTTCTATATTGGCATCTTCTAAACCTTTCAAATACCCTAATTGTCTTCTTCTTCCAATTTCTAGGTTACTTATTGTAGAAATAAATGCTATATTTCTATGTCCTGTACTTACCAAATGTTTAACAGTTCTTCTAGAGCTATCAAAATTATCGGTAACTACTTTATCACATTCAATAGAGTCTGCAACCCTATCAAACATAACTATTGGAACATCGTTATTAATGGTTTCTGTAAAATGAGTAAAGTCTTTTTTTGAAATAGTTTCTTTAGAAATTGAAAGTATAAAACCATCAATACTTCCATTAGAAAGCATTTCTATAAGTTCTACTTCTTTGGTATGTGAATCATTAGAAATACAAGAAATTATTTTATATCCTCTTTCATTAGCTACCTTTTCTATACCCTTAAAAACCTGTGCAAAAAAGTAGTTTAACATGTTTGGTATAATTAAACCAATTGTTTTTGTTTTTCTGTTTTTAAGACTTAGTGCGTTAAAGTTAGGTTTGTAATTATTCTCTTTTGCGTATTTCTGAATCTTCTCTTTAGTGCTGATACTTATTTCATAACTATCGTTTAACGCTTTAGATACTGTAGAAATAGAAACATCAAATTCTTTGGCAATGTCTTTAATAGTAAGGCGTTTCATAAAGTGTGGCAAAGTTAAGCCTCTAAAATACAAAAAAAGAAATTAGAAAATATGATTTACACTAAAGTTGATGTTTTCTTTTCTTTTAGTTCATATAATAAAAATGAAAAGACCACAATGTATTCAATAAAAACAAACCATAAATTTTCTTTCCAAGGTGAGTTTGCATAAGCTTGATAGCTTAAAATAATTACTAGAGACCAAATTATAGGAAAACGGTATTTTGTAAAAACACAAAGTAGTAATGGCGTTGCCAAGTACCAAGGATGAACTGTGGTTGAAAAAAAATAGTAAAAACAAATGCCAAACAAAAAGGCTGTTGTCATTTTTTTTGTGGTAGAATTGTTTCTAAACAAAGTTAAAATAGCTAAGAATAAAACAGTAATTATAGGTAGTATTTTACCAATAATTGCAATTTCGTTATACCCTCTAAACCAATAACCTATTTCTCTAAAAATGTAATAAAAACTGGCATTAAATTCAAAATTTCTAAACCATAAACCCACTGAATTGGCGTAATTTTCAATTAGGGTTGATGAATAAAAAGGTAAAAATAAAACGAGTGTTGTTAAAAGAACAATTACCACAAAGAGTATGTAGTGTAATCCTTTTTTTAGGAAAATAATATTGAGTTTTTTCAGCTCTTTACGAGATATAAAATACTGTAAAAACAGCGGTAGAAAAAGTAATGGAATTAACTTTACTGAAACCGAACAAGCGATTAATATTGCTGCAAAAATCCATTTTTTTTGATGAAGTTGATACAAAGCCCAAACAAAGAAAAAGAGCATTACTGATTCGAAATGTAAATTACCAGTTAGTTCTATAATTATAAAAGGATTTAAAACAAACCAGAATATTTTTTTTATAGGAAGGTGCAATTTTTCTAATAACTTGGTTCCGAAATACAAAATACCAATATCAGCTAAAATGATAATAATTCGTAAAACTACAGCAGCACCAAAAATACTTTTGCTTGCAAAAATAGCAGCTATTAAAAAGCACAACTGATTAATTGGCGGATAATTGGTGTAATGGCTTCCATTCATTTCTCCCATTCCTTCATAAAGTTGAATGGCCTGTGCAATAGGATAATTGTGTTGTTGTATTAAGGATTCTGGCAAAGATAAATACGGATTAAATCCTTGTAAAATCATACGACCATCCCAAATGAAACGATAAAAATCTTGTGATAAATTAGGTATAGTAAATAGAAAAATTAATCGAAAAAGAACAGCTAATCCTATATATGTTTGAATTGGTATTTTTTCATCTTTTAGTAAAAAATAAAAACAAGTAAACAAGCCAAACCATAATGAAGTTAGCAAAGTAAAGTTTGTTCTTTCTAAAAAATAAGCAAATACAAAATATAAAATTATGTTTAGTACAATTAAAAGAACGGCTTTGTATTTTGCTAAAAACATAAAATGAATTAGGCTTTTGAAAATACAGATTTAAAGAACACGTAACTAAAACCAACAAAAAGCATAAAATGAAAAGGAAATAGTCCGTAATCTCCTCCTTGAGTTCCTACAATAGAAGCGCTGTACATGCCAAATGCAAAATAAAGGGCTAATAAACCTTCTAAAACAACATGTACAGAAGGTTTTTTCTTAATGTATTTGTTGTTTTTCCATCCATCGGAAAGTTTTTTTATGTTGAATTTTGGTGTTCTAACAAATTCACTTTTTTTACCAAAGTGCCCTTCTAAAACAGCAACAGTATTGTGCAAAGAAAAGCCCATTGCTATAGAGAAAAATGTAAAAAAAGAACCAATATATTTTATAAAATTGATAAATCCACCTCCATAAATGTTCTTAAACATATGCCAATAGCAAACAAAAAAGATGAGTGTACTGGCAACAAAAAAGCTCATCACTAAAAAATAAACTTTTAAATGTTCGTATTCATTTTTTATATATAACATAGGAATACTTAACACGGCAACTAATAGAATACATGTAAACATAGAACTATTTAGCAAGTGTAGTAAGCTATGGATTTTAGTTTTAAAAGAAATGTTATTGTTTTTAATAACACGCTTCATCATTTTTTGAAAGTTCTCTGCACCTCCTTTATTCCATCTAAATTGTTGAGATCTAGCTGCACTAATTACTACAGGCAATTCTGCAGGAGTTTCTACATCTACTAGATATTTAAATTTCCAATTTTTTAGTTGTGCACGGTAACTTAAATCTAAATCTTCAGTTAGCGTATCTCCTTCCCAATTACCAGCATCGTAAATACATTCTTTACGCCAAACACCAGCTGTACCATTAAAATTAATAAAATGGCCTTTACTATTTCTACCTACTTGTTCTAAAGTAAAATGAGCATCTAAAGCAAAAGCTTGTATTTTGGTTAATGTAGAATAATTTCTATTAATATGCCCCCATCGGGTTTGGACAACACCAATTTCTGGGTTTTTAAAATAAGGAACTGTTTTTTCTAGCCAGTCTGAATTTGGTAAAAAATCTGCATCAAAAATGGCTATAAATTCTCCTTTAGCAATTTCTAAACCTTCTTTTAAAGCACCAGCTTTAAAACCTTGTCTATTGGTTCTTCTAATATGCTGTATATCGATTCCTTTTTCTTGAATTTTTTTAATCTGCTTTGCTGTGGTTTCAACAGATTCGTCTGTGGAATCGTCTAAAACTTGAATTTCTAGTTTATCTTTAGGATATTCTAATTTTGCAATGTTTTTCAACAAGCGTTTCATAACATAAAGCTCGTTATAAACAGGTAGTTGAATGGTAACAAAAGGAACCTCTTCAGGATTAGAGAAATCAAATATATCAGATTTATCTTGCTGTTTTCTTGCTTTTAAATAGTTAAAAAGCAAGTTCAATTGTGCTAATGCGTACATAAAAATAAGCAATAACGAAATTGAGTAAATGACAATAATAATATATTCTAAAACCACTACTTAAAACTGTATTTAAAAATCCAACCTAAAATTTTTACTCCGGCAAATATAGTTCCTTTTACGGTTCCTGAAACTTTTGATACACCAATTCTGTTTCTATACTTCATAGGTATTTCTGTATAAGATAATTTTTGCTTTAAAGCTTTTAATTGCATTTCTACTGTCCAACCATAAGTTTTATCTTCCATTTCTAAAGCTAAAAGCTTATTGTATTTTATGGCTCTAAAAGGACCCAAATCTGTAAATTTTGCTCCAAAAAATAGCTTCATTAAAAAAGTAGCCAACCAATTACCAAAAACTTGTTGTGGTGTCATTGCCCCGTTCTCTCTAAAACGTTTTACCCTTGCTCCAATTACAAAATCAATATCATTATTAAGAATAGGGTCAACTAATTCTGTCAATTGTTCAGGATAATCAGAATAATCTCCATCTAAAAAAACAATAATATCTGGTTTTTCTTTTTTTTGTGCTATATAGTGCATTCCTTTTAAGCAGGCATACCCATAACCTTTTCTTGTTTCAGATAAAACAGTAGCTCCAGCTTGTTTAGCATTTTCTTCTGTTTTATCTGTAGAGTTATTACTAACAACTACAATTTCTTTTACAAAATTAGGTATGTCTTTAATAACATTTGCAATAGAATCTTGCTCATTAAAAGCAGGAATTATTACGTTTATAATTGAACTCATTGTCTTAAATCGCTTAGATTATTTTCTTTTCTAAAGGAAGCAAAGTCTTTCCATTCTTTTATTAATTTGCCGTCTTTAAATTTAGAAGCTTTAATCAAATTGTTGTTTTTGTAGATTAAACAGTATCCGTTTTTTATATTATTTTTAAATTGGCATTTGTGGCTCACTTTTTCTAGTTTATCATAAAACACCCACCAACTTTCTTTATTGCCGTTTATATAATGGCCTTCTTTTTCTTTAGTCGCATCTTTTCTGTAAAAAAACCAATAATCTATTTTTTTATTACCTAGCATCCAACCTTCTGCCTTCATATTACCATTATCGTAATATGTTTTACTATATTTTTTTTGTGAATGGATTTTTGTAGTAAGAAATAGAGAAAGCAACAATGTTATAAAACAACAAAGTTTAAAAGATTTATTATCGGAATTAAAAAATTTTGTAAAAATGCTAATTTGCAAAGTTTATAATAGATTAAAAGTTCGTATATCTTTTACTTTTTAAAAGAAAAAAAATAGTTATTCAAAAAAATTGTCTGAAAAGTTAAAAACAATCTAAACGTCATATTGAACTTATCGAAATATAATTGATAATCAAAAGTTAAAAAACTTCGATAAGCTCAGTTTAACAGTTAGGCATACTTTTCAGACAATTTCTTTGTGTTTTTGTTATTTATCATTAACCAATTTCATCAAATCGATATCGTTTCCTAATAAAACTTCAGTAGGATTTATTCTACCTGATTCAGGTCCGTTTTCTAATTTTAAAACTCCTCTTGGGCAAACTGCAGAACAAATACCACAACCTACACAACTAGAACGTACAATATTTTCTCCTTTTTGCGCATACGCTCTTACGTCAATTCCTTGTTCGCAATACGTAGAACAGTTTCCGCAAGAAATACATTGTCCTCCGTTTGTTGTAATTCTAAATCTTGATTTGAAACGTTGTACCAAACCTAAATATGCTGCTAAAGGACAACCAAAACGACACCAAACACGGTTTCCAAAAATAGGATAAAAACCTGTACCAATTACACCAGCAAACCAAGCACCAATCAAAAAGCTGTAGGTATCTTTTATCCAATGAGATTTAATGCCTATAAGAGATTCTGCTCCAGTAAAATAACAGTATAAAGTAACTAAAGTCATCACTAAAGAAAACACCAATACAGAGTGGATTAACCAGCGTTCTAATTTCCAAGCGTTTAAACTTTTGTTAGAATGTTGTCTATAAGGGTCTCCTAAAGTTTCTGCCAGACCACCACAACCACAAACCCAAGAACAGTACCATCTTTTTCCAAAGAAGTATACCATAACAGGCACTATAATTAAGGTTAATACAATTCCCCAAACTAAAATAAACAATCCTATTCCACCACTGTTGGTAAGGTTTTCTATATTCCAATCAAAGAAAAAATCGTAATCTAAAGGAAAAGCATTTTTAAAATCATAACCAGGCATGTTTAAGCTTGTCATAATTTCTGGAATTAAAAATGCAAATACAATTTGAAAGAATAAAACGGAAGTTGTTCGTACAATTTGATATTTATTATGTCTGTATTTAATGTACATTCTAGCCCCCATTGTTAACATAATAACACAGTATAAAAATCCGTACACAAACCATTGCGAAGCTTCTCCTCCGTTTAACGATTTACTAATTGGATCTAAAATATAAGTCCAGTTAACGGCATAATCTGCCATAAAATACAGTACTAAATAAAAAGTAACTAAGTACACTAAAACAAGCCAAGCAATAGCTCCTCTGTTAGTAGCAGAATCAAGATAAATTCCATCGTTTTTTATACCTGGTTTTCCAAGTAAAATTACATTTGGTAAAATAAATAATAAAGCTCCAATAATTCCTAAACCAAAGGTTAAAAACCACATTAACCCTGCATTTTCTCTAACAAATCCGCTACCCGCTTTTTTTGCAATCTGATAACTTAATGTATGGGGTTTACCAGAAATTATGTACTGATATTGCTCTCCTTTTTTATCCCAATTTTTTTCTTTGTCGTATTTATCTATTAAATTGTAATAGTAGCTATTTGCTCTTTCATAAGCACTTCTAACTCTGCTAGAAAATTCGAAAATAGAAAGTGATTCTTCTGTAACAATTTCTTTTTGAAGTTCTTTTGCAATGTGTTCGTTTTTATAGTTTTTTTCAGCTAAAAAACTATCTAGTTCTTGTTGAGAAAAATTAAATTCTCCTAAAAAAATAGCGCTTGTAAAGGTTATTAATCCTACTAGAAAGATTACTAATCCTGAGTATTTTATTGTTTTCATAGTTTATGCTTTAGTAAAAATTCTTTTCCAGCTTTTTTTCTTTGCTTGAATGTTAGTGTTATTTTCTTTATTAAATTTATCTACAATTTCTGCTTCATGAAGCTTGTAAAACTCTGGATCAAAATTAGCATCAGCTAAATATTCTAAAACATACTCAATAGATTGTTTTTCGGTTAACCATCTGTCAAAAATTTCATGGCGCATTCGAATACCAAATGTATTTATACCTATAAAAGCTCTTGTATTTTTATCAAAAGAAATGGTAATGCATTTTCTATCTTTTGAGTGTTTCCACTGGAAATATTCCTCATTTTCTTGTTTACCACGTTCACTAAAAACCCAACCATAAGTTTGGTATTCTAGGTCTAAAAATTTTGCAGAATTAAACCAATGTCCTGGACTATATTGCGTTTTGTTACCACAGATTGTTTGAGCTAAAGCTTCTCCCATCATTCTTCCTGTATACCAAACGGCTTCAATATTTCTTCTTCTACCAATGCCTTCGTGTTGTTCTGCACAATCTCCAATTGCATAAATATCTTTTATATTGGTTTCTAAATAACGGTTTACCAATACACCCCTATTTGTATCAATTCCACTATCTTTTAAAAAGCTAATATTTGGTGACACTCCCGCCGTTAAACCAACTACATTACAAAATATCTCTTCGCCTGTTTCTTCTACAATAACAGATTTTACCTTGCCATTTTCGTCTGATCTAATTTCTTTTAAATTAGAATTTAAACGTAAATCTATATGATGTTCTAAAATATGTTCATTAATCATTTCAGATTCTTGAGCTGGTAATACTCCATTCCAAAAACTGGTTTCTCTAACTAAAAAAGTAACAGGAATATTTCTACTTCTTAACATTTCTGCTAACTCAATACCAATTAAACCACCACCAACAACAACAGCTCGTTTACAAACTTTATTATCTGGTGCAATTTTTTCTAACTTTTCTAAATCTTGTTTATGGTACATTCCTAAAACGCCATCTAAATCTTGTCCTGGCCAACCAAATTTATTAGGTTTCGATCCTGAAGCAATAATTAGTTTATCGTAACTTAAATTTTCACCATTTGAAAAAAGAAGTTGTTTTGTGTCTTTGTCTATTTTAGAAACATAGCCTTCTTTTAATTCTATATTATTTTTTTTCCAAAACCAATTCTCATAAGGTTGTGTGTGTTCAAACTTCATGTGTCCCATGTACACATACATTAAAGCTGTTCTAGAAAAAAAGTACTTGGTTTCTGCAGAAACAATGGTAATTTTTTTGTCGGAATTTTTTCTGATGTGTCTTGCAGCAGTAACACCAGAAATTCCATTACCAATAATAACAATATGTTCCATAAATATTTTTTGATTGATGTTGTTTATGTCGAGGCTAAAGTTAAGAACTTAAAAATTGCCTTTAATTTAGAATTACTATAAATAGAAGTTTTAAAATTAGATTGTAAGTAATTAAAATTTGTGTAGACTGATGGGGTATTAAAACGAAATAATTTAAAAATAACATAATGAAAAAAATCAACCTATTTACAATCGCCGCTATTATATTAATTAGCTTTCAAAACTTAGCACAAAGTAACATTCAAACCTTTACACCTTCTAAATTAATAAACAAAGGGCAATGGGATATTAAATTCTTTAACGGTTTATATACACAAGACAGACGAACGGATGAAGGTTCTACACCTACAGACATAGCAAGACAAAACTTTTTTACCTCTACATTAGAGGTTTTTACAGGAGTTAGTGAAAACAATAGAATTAGTGTTGGAGGTATTTTAGAATTTAGATCTAATACTTTTAATGGAGAAGATGCATTATCTGTTTTTGGTTTTGATGGTAGATCTGGTTTATCTACTATAGCTCCAGCAATAAAATGGCAACCAATAGAAAATATCGGTAACTTTTCTGTACAAACAGCAATTCATATACCTACTTTTAGTGATGAAGAGAATAATGATGGATTCTTAGATCAATCTGCATGGGCTTTACAAAATAGATTCTTTTATGA